>NZ_JBITTM010000029.1:0-136965 GCF_044541955.1 Kitasatospora sp. NPDC085464 | reverse complement strand
GGACTGCCCGCCTGCTTTTTTGCAAGAAGGTGGACTCGGCCGATTACTGTCGCATACTGCGGTCCGTCATCCTCTGCCAGATGCTGGGCGGCCTTGCTTAGGACTTCGGCGTCGGATCCCTGCAGCTCGAATCGGAGAGACGCCGATCCCGCTACCGGTACAGCTGGATCCCAGTCGACAGTTATGTCTGCCCCATCTGACATTGAAGTCATTTCAAGTAGGGCACTCGCCATCTCATATGAAACGCCATTAGGGACTCCGTCGAGGAACCCCGAGAAGCTTCCCTGGCTCTTGAAGTGGTCGACAGCTTCAATCGTCGCTTCCACCGCCCTGACCACTGCCTGGCTGACAGAGCGCGAGGAAGCTGCCCCAAGGCCCTCCAGTGCTGGTTCGGCATGAGCCTTCAGTGGCACATCAACAGACGGAGGAATGAATGCGGTGACGATATAGCTGCCCGGCGCTGTCTGCCCCATTAGGACCTGGTCTAGGTAGCGGTTCGCAAATCGACCATGTCGGTTTACGAAATGACGCTCTGGGCCCAGGTAGAACTTTGCGCCAGCTAGCATTGCGCGGCGCGCAGAATCGATAAGGCGCTCGCCGCTTCGCCAATGAATGAGTCCACTGGGTGCAGCTGACTCGCGTCGAAATCGGAACTCGTCGGAGCTGCTTACCGCGAGTTTAGGGAAGACCACTCGACTCCAGAAGTCGTGATTCTGGGCGATTTGATCAAGGGCGGCGGCCATTATTTCGAGGAAGTCGGGATCCTCTTGGTCTAGAGGCAGGAGCAGGCCGGCCGCGCGAGACCAGATCGGGTTATCGCCCGGCGGGGAGAGCCGAAGGTAGACCCCTCGGCGGCCACCAGCGAGCTTCCAGCCCGAGTCTTCGAGTAGGACGGCGAGTTTTTCGGGGTCAACTCGCTCCGCCAGGGCGGCGGCAGAAGGCTCAGCCATGAAGCGGATCACCCCTATCGACTCGGTCCATAAGCTTAATTAGGGTCTGCGCGTCGAAAATGTCGCTGGTTGAGATCCTGACGCTGGGCTTCTTCACCCCAGGATCAACCTGCATTCCTTCCAGGTGCTTCCAATAGCATGCCCGCCTCGTCAGCAAGCCGCCATGTGTTGCTTCCGTCCACTCGGCTTGGGCGGTCGGTGCGGTCATAACGACCAGGATCGACTTGTAGTTACGGCGAGGCTTGGCCAGGTGGTCGAAGTACTGCCGCTTGGTGAACTGGTAGCTGAAGGTGTCCTTTGCCGCGTCAGGCACCAACTGAGTAGTGCACTTGAGCTGAGCCAGGAGCATCACCTCCTCCTCCAGTGGAGTGGCAGGCGGCCTCACGAAGGTGACGTCCATGCCCCAGAGGTCGGCGCCCACGCGCTCGACGGTGCATCCAGCAGTAGCGGCCACGCTCGTCACATACCCGAGCTGGAGCAGCTCCATCATGTCTGTGACCGTCTTGGGGTCGATGGCCTGAATGTGGCTTTCGCGCGGCTTCCTGGTGCTTCCCGCCTTGCTCGCCGTCGCCATAGGCCCACCTCCCGGCGGAAGCCTAGATCACGGGGGGTGCGCGGTAGCCAGCTTTTGCGATATTCGACATGGTCGAACACTAGTGCGGTCCGGTGACAGTGGCTAGACCCGGAGCCTGGCTTGAGGGGCGGGACCTGGACCGCCGACCAGCCTTGCGTGATGGGCGCCTGGATGGAGTCGGGCTTGAGCTGCGGTCTGTATATCTGCTGCTTGCCGGAGTGTGCGATGGCGATGGCTGTGACATCAGCGGCTGACATCAACGGTGACGGACATAAGCGATCATCGTGAGTCACTCGGGGATTTCCGTGTCAGCAGTCCACCGGTGAGCCGCTCGCAAGAGAGGCCGCTGATCGAACTTACAAAGCAGATGTCGGCGGTTCGAAACCGTCCGCGCCCACCAGCACAGAAGGCCCGCAGCGATCATGCTGCGGGCCTTTTGACTGCAGTGATTGACAGCAGCCGTTGATGTCAGTCCGGCGTCGGCGCCGATCCGCTCGAAGGGCCGGCTGAGGTTCCGGGGCTCGATCGGACCTGTCGACAGGCGTCGGGCAAGCCGAGTCAGCGGGCCTTCTTCCCGCGCGTGCCCATCCGGCTCCAGACGTAGCGATGGCGGGCAACCCTGAAGACCCGGTCAACCCTGCTCGGGGACAGCACCGCGGGCCGGGCGGGCAGGACGTCGGTGATCTGCTCGCCGTCGAGGACCGTCACTTCCGGTGTCGCCCCAAGCGTGATCTTCTGTGCACCCACGACGGCGATGACGGGGTGGACGGGTACGTCGAAACCACACCACACGGCCAGCAGGTCAGCGGTGCGGGCCGCCTCGAACGTGGAGTTCTCCACGTACGGGAAGCCGTTGCGGTTGACCTTCACGATCTTGTCGCCGACCCACACGGTGGCGCCCGGGTGGTGCTTCGAGTTGACCGTGAAGACCCCGGGCGGGCCGATCACCACATGGTCTATGTCGGCCCCGGATGGCAACGGGACCCCGTGGAGCACCTTCCAACCCGAAGCCTTCAGCGCGTCCAGTCGGGCCCCCACGATCTGCTCGCCCTCCAGCCCACGCAGCGTGCTCGAATCACCGAGCCGCTGGCGGGAAAGCTTGGCGGCGAGCCGGACGAGCAGCCCGTACCTCTCTTCGCCCGCACGCACCAGGCTTTCCAAGCCGGCGCCAGGAAGGTTCAGCGACAGGTCGTCCTCCTCGCTCATCGGCGGAAGGAACGGGAGCGCCGCACGAGGCTGCGGTACCTGTGCCGGGATCACCTGGGGAGGTGGCGTCTTCTCGCCGCGACGTTGGACGGTGCGGGGCGGGACGTGACTGCCGAATGAGCGGCACCACTCCTCGACCTTGGCCAGCGCAGACTCCTCGAACTCCGGGAGCTCGACCATGACCATGCCGGTCCTGCAGTCCAGCCAGGCCACCGAATCGCCGCGGGCGCCGGCCTTGTTGACGTAGAGCCGCTCCTTCCCCGGGACCCGCCAAGGCTTGACCACCAGCGCTGTCATGCGTCCCCCTCCGGCATGCGCTTCCTGACCACGGTCAGCATGCCCACGTACGGATCGGCGGGAACGCGGAGAGGCAGCGAGCCGACCCGGTCCAGCCGGAGGCAAGCGGGCGGAGACGAAGTGGCGGGGGAAGGAGGAAACAGGGGAAGAGGGTGCGTGTGAATGTCGGGTGGGTCGGGGCGGACCCCGGGGGGCGGGGTGGTGGGGGTGGCTGGTAGGCAGGTGGGGTGACTGCCAGGGCGTTTGATGCGGTGTTGTGCGATGTGGACGGCGTGATCCGGTTCTTCGACGGGGCCGGGGTGGCGGCGTTGGAACGGGCGGCGGGGTTGGGGGAGGGGAGTACGGCGGGCGTCGGGTTCGCGCCCGAGAACGACCGGCCGTTGTTGCTGGGGCGGATCGGCAAGGCGGAGTGGGTGGAGTCGATCGTCCGCGGGCTGGAGGGGCGGGTGTCGGCTGCGCAGGCGCGCGGGCTGGCGGAGGCGTTCGCCAACTCGCCGTTCTGGGCGGACGAGGTCGCGGTGGGGATGCTGCGGCGGGTGCGGGAGCACTGCCGCTTGGTGCTGGTGACCAACGCGACGGTGTGGCTGGACGAGGACCTGGCGCGGCTGGGGCTGACGGACCTGGCGCACGAGGTGGTGAACAGTTCCGTGGTCGGCAGCGCCAAGCCGGAGCGGCGGATCTACGAGATCGCCGCGGAGCGGGCGGGGGCGGCGCCGGAGCGGTGCCTGTTCGTCGACGACCGGCAGGAGAACGTCGACGCGGCGGTGGCGTTGGGGATGGCCGGGGTGCTCTACCGAGGCCCGGAGGACCTGCGGCGGGCGCTGGCGCCGCTGTTGGGCTAGCGGGTGGTGTGGGCGCCGCCGTTGAGGTGGAGGGTCTGGCCGGTGAGGTGGCGGGCGCTGGGGGAAGCGAGGAAGTGGGCGGTGCGGTCGACGTCGGCGGGGATGCCGGGGCGGTCGGTGTGGGTCATGGGATCCCCCCGGATCTATGTTCAGGTCCACACGTACGTCATGAATGTCACGGTGGCGGTGGCGGTGGTGGTGGCGGTGGTGGCGGTGGTGGCGGAAGTGACTGCGGCTGGGATCGCCGAGGCCTGGCGGGGGGAGAGGCCCGGGACGCCGTCCGGGCACGAGCTCGTCGAGCGGTCGGTGGACGTGGTGCTGGGCCGGGAGGCGTGGCTGGTGGGCGGGCTGTCGGAGGAGGAGCGCCGGACGTTGGTCGTCCTGCTGGACAAGCTGCCGGCGGACGTCCGGCTGCGGGTGGCGGGGGCGTCGGCGCCGGGTGAGGATCGGGGGGACCGGTCGGACCCCTGAGCCGGACCCCTGAGCGGGCCCCCTGAATCGGAGCCCTGAGCCGGATTCCTGAGGCTGAACCCCTGGGAGCGGTGGACGGATGGCTGAGCAGGTCGGGGAGACGCGGGCGGAGCTGTCGTCGCGCCTGAACTGGCTGCGGGCGGCGGTGCTGGGGGCCAACGACGGGGTGGTGTCGACGGCCGGCATCGTGACGGGTGTGGCGGGCGCGGCCGGTTCGCGGACCGCCCTGCTGGCGGCCGGGGTGGCCGGGCTGCTGGCGGGGGCGATGTCGATGGCGGCCGGCGAGTACGTGTCGGTCAGCACCCAACGGGACACCGAGCGCGCCGCGTTGGCGAAGGAGCGGCGGGAGCTGGCGGAGGACCCGGAGGGGGAGCTCGACGAACTCACCGACTACTACCGGGGCAGCGGGCTGACGGACGACCTCGCGCGGGACGTGGCGGTGGCGCTGACCGAGCGGGACGCGCTCGCGGCCCACGCGCAGACCGAACTCGGCATCGACCCGGAGGTGTTGACCAATCCCTGGGAGGCGGCGCTGGCCAGCGCGGCCGCGTTCACGCTGGGCGCGCTGGTGCCGCTGCTGGCGGTGCTGCTGCCGCCGGAGTCGTGGCGGCTGGGGGTGACGGTGGGCTCCGTGGTGGCCGCGCTCACCCTGTCGGGCTGGGCGAGCGCCAGGATGGGCGGGGCCGGTCCGGCGCGGGCGGTGGGCCGCAACGTCGCGGGCGGGCTGCTGGCGATGGCGGTGACGTACAGCGGTGGTGTGCTGCTGGACAGCTTCACCGGCTGACATCTCGGCGGGGCAGGCGGAGGGCCGACCAGGGCGTCGGCGGGCCGGGGCGTACGGCCCGCACGGCACGGCACAGCACCGCGCCCACGGCACGGCACAGCACCGCGCCCACGTCACGTCACGGCGCCGTTCGGCTCGACAGGCGAGGTCGTGCGGCCTGTGTTTGTGTGGCTGCAAACCGCTTGGGAGAGGTGACTCGTCGTGACCATGCCCCCGTTCGGATCGAACGATCCGTTCTCCGACCTGCTCAGCCGGTTCTTCGGGATGAGCCCGATGGCCTCCCCGCCCGCCGTGCAGCGGGTGCCGATCGGGCGGTTGCTCAGCGAGTCCTCCCAGGAGTTGCTGGCGCTGGCGGCGCAGCGTGCGGCCGAGGACGGGTCCAGTGACCTCGACACTGCCCACCTGGCCTGGGCGGCGACCCGGGTGGACCCCGCGCGGCGGATGCTGGCGCGCGCGGGCATCGACCCCGACCAGCTGTCCGCGGACCTGGAGCACGTCCTGCCGTCCGGCGGTGCCGGTGCGGTGGAGGGGCAGCCGGCGCTCACCCCCGCGGCCAAGCGCGCCCTGCTCGCCGCGCACGCCCGTTCGCAGGAGGCCGGTGCCTCGTACATCGGGCCGGAGCACATCCTCGGCGCGCTGCTGGACCAGGAGCGCTCGGGCGCGGGTGTGGCGCTGCGCAACGCGGCGCCTTCGCAGGAGTCGCTGAAGTCGGTGCTGGAGACGCGGGGCACCGGCGGCGAGCGGGGTGGTGCGGGGGCGCAGCCGAGCGAGACGCCGACGCTGGACGAGTACGGGCGCGACCTCACCGAGGAGGCGCGTTCGGGCCGGCTGGACCCGGTCGTCGGGCGGGCCGAGGAGATCGAGCAGACCGTCGAGATCCTTTCCCGGCGGACCAAGAACAACCCGGTGCTGATCGGCGAGCCGGGTGTCGGCAAGACCGCGATCGTCGAGGGACTGGCCCAGCGGATCGTCTCCGGGGACGTCCCGCGGAGCCTCCGGGAGAAGCGGGTGGTCACCCTCGACCTGGCCGCGCTGGTGGCCGGCTCCAAGTACCGGGGCGAGTTCGAGGAACGGCTGAAGAGCGTGATCGACGAGGTCACGGCGGCCGAGAAGAGCGTCATCCTGTTCCTGGACGAGCTGCACACCGTGGTGGGTGCGGGCGGTGGCGGGGAGGGCTCGATGGACGCCGGCAACATCCTCAAACCGGCTCTCGCCCGCGGCGAGTTGAGTGTGGTCGGCGCGACGACGCTGGACGAGTACCGCAAGTACGTGGAGAAGGACGCCGCGCTGGAGCGCCGCTTCCAGCCGGTGCTGGTGCCCGAGCCGAGCGTCGAGGAGACCGTCGAGATCCTGCAGGGGCTGCGCGACGCCTACGAGGCGCACCACCAGGTGCGGTTCACGGACGCGGCGCTGGACGCGGCGGCGACGCTGTCCGACCGGTACGTCAGCGACCGCTTCCTGCCGGACAAGGCGATCGACCTGCTGGACCAGGCCGGTGCCCGGGTGCGGCTGCGCAGCCTGAGCGGGTCCACCGAGGCGACCGGGGTGCAGGACCGGATCACCAAGCTGAGGCGGGAGTTGGAGGAGGCCGTCGCGGACGAGGAGTTCGTGCGGGCCGCCAACCTGAAGACCGAGCTGCGGCACACCGAGGACGAGCTGGCGGCGATCGCCGAGTCCCGCGAGGAGGTCGTCGACGTGACGGCCGACGACATCGCCCAGGTGCTGTCCTCCCGGACCGGCATCCCGGTCGCGGAGCTGAACGCGACCGAGAAGGAGCGGCTGCTCAAACTGGAGCAGCACCTGCACGAGAAGGTGATCGGCCAGGACGAGGCGGTCACCGCCGTCGCCCAGGCGGTGCGTCGCGGCCGGGCGGGGATGGGCGACCCGGAGCGGCCGACCGGCTCCTTCCTCTTCCTCGGCCCGACCGGCGTCGGCAAGACCGAGTTGGCGAAGGCGCTGGCGGCGCTGCTGTTCGGGGACCCGGACCGGATGATCCGCTTCGACATGAGCGAGTTCCAGGAGAAGCACACCGTCTCCCGGCTGGTCGGCTCCCCGCCCGGGTACGTCGGCTACGACGAGGCCGGGCAGCTGACCGAGGCGGTGCGCCGCAAGCCGTACAGCGTGCTGCTCTTCGACGAGGTGGAGAAGGCGCACCCGGACGTCTTCAACCTGCTGCTCCAGGTGCTGGACGACGGGCGGCTGACCGACTCCCAGGGGCGTACGGTCGACTTCCGCAACACCGTGGTGATCATGACCAGCAACATCGGCTCGCAGCGGATCCTGGACCACGCGGGGAACGTCGACGACATCCGGGACGACCTGATGCGCGACCTGCGGCAGCAGTTCCGGCCGGAGTTCCTCAACCGGATCGACGAGGTGATCGTCTTCCACGCCCTCACCCGGAAGGACCTGCTGTCGGTGGTGGACCTGCTGCTGGAGCGCAGCCGGCGACGGCTGCGGGCCCAGGACGTCCGGCTGGAGGTCACCGGGGAGGCCAAGGAGTACCTGGTCAACCGCGGGTACCAGCCGGAGTTCGGGGCCCGGCCGCTGCGCCGGACGATCCAGTCGGAGCTGGACAACCGGATCTCCAACCTGCTGCTGGACGGCTCCGTGCGGGAGGGGGACACGCTGATCGCGGACGTGAGCGACGGCGAGCTGGTGGTGACGATGGCGCGGCCGGAGGCGTCGGCGACCTTCGAGGAGGCTGCGGCGTCGGAGGAGAAGGCGCAGGCTGGAGTCGGCGCGGACCGCTGAGGGGAGCAGGAGCGGGTTCGGGCGTACTCCGGCGGGAGTACGCCCGAACGCCACCGGTGGAGGACGCGTCGGAGCGGAAGCCGGGTCTAGCGTTTCGGGCATGATGCCGCCCATGTCCCCGTCACCGGAACCGGATCCGTCGGTGCCGCGCTCGCCGTCGGAGCGGCCGGAGCGGCCGGAGCAGCCGGAGCCGTCGGTGCCGCGCTCGCCGTCGGAGCGGCCAGAGCAGCCGGAGCCGTCGGTGCCGCGCTCGCCGTCGGAGCGGCCGGAGCGGCCGGAGCCGTCGGTGCCGCGCTCGCCGTCGGAGCCGCCCGCGCCGCCCGAGCCGTGGCGCCCGCCATGGGCGCGGGCGCGCCTTCCGGTGGGGCTGGCGGTCGGCGTCGCGGCGGTGCAGGTGGTCGGTTCGACCTTCGCCGCGCACAACCAGCCCGGGCGCGCCCCGCTCGACGCGTTCGGCTACGTGCTGCTGCTGCTCGGGCCGGCCCTGCTGGTGCTGCGCCGGCGCCGACCGGTCGCGGTGGTGGTCGGCACCTCGGTGGCCACCGCGGCCTACCTGGCCGCCGGCTACCCGTACGGGCCGGTCTTCCTGAGCTGGCTGATCGCCTGCAGCGTGGCGATCGGCGCCGGGCACCGCCGGGCGGCCTGGGCGGGCCTGGCCGGGGTGTACCTGGTGCACGTGCTGGTGACCTTCGTGCTGCCGGAGAGCTGGCAGCGCGCACCCGCGCACGGCGTGGCCTGGCAGGAGGAACTGGGCCTGCTGGCCTGGCTGCTGCTGGTGATGGCGATCGCCGAGATCGTCCGGTTCCGGCGCGAGCGGATCGCCGCCCACCGGGCCTACCGGCAGCAGCTGGAGGAACGCCGGGCGAACGAGGAACGGCTCAAGATGGCCCGGGAGCTGCACGACATCCTCGCGCACAGCCTGTCGCTGATCAACATCCAGGCGGGGGTCGCGCTCGCGCTGCTCGACCGGCGGCCGGAGGAGGCCCGCACGGCGCTGGTCACCATCAAGTCGACCAGCAAGGAGGCGCTGGGCGAGGTCCGCCAGGTGCTGGCGACGCTGCGCGGGCCCGGGGCGGCGCCGCGCGGTCCGGCCCCGGGGCTGGACCGGCTGGACGAACTCACCGCGCAGGCCGACCGGGTGGGCCTGGAGGCCGAGGTGCACGAGCACGGCGAGCGGCGTGCGCTGTCCGCGACCGTCGACCTCGCCGCCTTCCGGATCGTCCAGGAGGCGCTCACCAACGTCATCCGGCACTCGGCGGCCCGGCAGGCGGTCGTGGTGCTGGACTGGAGGGATCCCGCCGTGCTGGTGGTCCGGGTCGAGGACCCGGGCCCGGCGGTGGTCGCCGACGCCGGAGGGGCCGGCAGCGGACTGGTCGGGATGCGGGAACGCGCGGCCGCGTTCGGTGGCACCATCACGGCGGGGCCGCTGCCCGGCGGCGGCTTCCGGGTCCGGGCGGAGCTGCCGACACCGAAGGCGGGGAGTGAGTGATTCGGGTACTGCTGGCGGATGACCAACTGCTGGTCAGGGCGGGCTTCCGGGCCCTGCTCGACCTGCAGGACGACCTCACGGTGGTCGGCGAGGCGGACGACGGGGAGGCGGCGCTGCTGCTCGCCCGCGAACTCGTGCCGGACGTCGTGCTGATGGACATCCGGATGCCCCGGATGGACGGGCTGGAGGCGACCAGGAGGATCGCCGAGGATCCGGCGCTGTCCTCCGTACGGGTGGTCGTGCTGACCACCTTCGAGCTGGACGAGTACGTCTTCGAGGCGCTGCGGTCCGGGGCGGCGGGCTTCCTGGTCAAGGACACCGAGCCGGCCGACCTGCTGCGCGCGATCCGGGTCGCTGTCGCGGGGGACGCGCTGCTCTCGCCGGGGGTGACCAGGCGGCTGATCGGCGAGTTCGCCGCCCGCTCCAAGGCACCGGAGGCCGCGCCGAAGGGACTCACGGACATCGCGGCGCTGACCGAGCGGGAACGCGAGGTGCTGGCGCTGGTCGGGATGGGGCTGTCCAACGAGGAGATCGCCCGGCGACTGGTGGTCAGCCCGTTGACGGCGAAGACGCACGTGAGCCGGGCGATGGTGAAGCTCGGGGCGCGCGACCGGGCGCAACTGGTGGTGCTGGCGTACGAGTCGGGGCTGGTGCGGCCGGGCTGGCTGGGCTGACGGCCCTCGCGCGGGAGGGCGTTGCCGGGGGAGGGCTCGGCCGGCGAGGGCTGTGCCGGGGAGGGCCCTTCCCCGGACGAGCCGGTCGTCCCTGCGTGGCTACTCCCGGCTCGGCTACTCCCGGCCCGGCGTGTCACCGGCCGTCCGTACTCTCCCGGGAGTATCCCGACTGCCGCTGCCGGTAGGACGCGCGATGAGACCCCTCGGCGGGACGCTCAAGGCACCTCGGGAACCGCCCGAGGTCCTGGAGGCCCCCGGCCGAGGAGATGAACCCCATGTACACGCAGCTGGCCGATTGGCACGGGCCCGGGCCGTGGATCCTGCTGGTCCCCCTGGTCTGGATCGCCGTGGTGTTCCTCGTGATCGTGGTGCTGCGCCGCACGGTCTGGCGCCGGCGCGGCTGCGGCTTCGGGTACGGCGCCGGATCCGCCGCCGAGCACCCGCTGGCCGTCCTCGGCCGCCGTTACGCCGAGGGCGACATCGACGCCGAGGAGTACCGCGCCAAGCGGGCCGTGCTCAGCGAGTCGGCCCGGGAGGACACCCGGGGAGGCGGTGCCAGGTGACCACCCTCGACGTCGTGCGCGGCACCGCCGCACGGGTCGCCGACGCCGTGAAGATCCACGGCGTCGGCGGCACCGAGGTCCGGGCGCTGGACCACGTCACGGTGGAGTTCCCGGCCGGGCGCTTCACCGCGATCATGGGCCCCTCCGGCTCCGGCAAGTCCACCCTGATGCACTGCGCGGCCGGGCTGGACACGCTCACCGCCGGCACCGCCTGGATCGGGGACACCGAGCTCGGCTCGCTGAGCGACCGGCGGCTCACGCTGCTGCGCCGGGAGCGGATCGGTTTCGTGTTCCAGGCCTTCAACCTGGTGCCCACGCTCACCGTCCGGGAGAACATCACCCTCCCCCTCGACCTGGCCGGGGCCACCCCCGACGGGGCCTGGCTGGAGACGCTGATCGACGTCGTCGACCTCGGCGACCGGCTGCAGCACCACCCCAGCGAGCTCTCCGGCGGCCAGCAGCAGCGGGTCGCGGTGGCCCGGGCACTGGCCGGGCGGCCGCAGGTGGTCTTCGCCGACGAGCCGACCGGCAACCTCGACTCCCGCACCGGCGGCGAGGTGCTCGGCCTGCTGCGCCGGGCGGTGGACGAGATGGGACAGGCCGTGGTCATGGTCACCCACGACCCGATCGCCGCCGGCTGGGCCGACGAGGCGCTGTTCCTCGCCGACGGCCGGCTGGTCGACCGGATGGAGCGGCCCAGCGCCGGGCTGGTGCTGGACCGGATGAAGGCCTTCGAGCGGGGGCGGTCATGAGCGAGCGACAGAGGTACGCCCGAACGGCGGGGACGTGCTCCCGGACGGCGGCCGCGGGAGGGCGGGGCGCCCAACGGCGCGCACGGGCGACCGCCCCTGCCGGGCGAAGCGAGGCGCGCGCATGATGCCCGTCACGCTCCGCCTCAGCCTGCGCTCGCTGCGCGCCCACCAGCGGCGGCTGGCCGGCACCCTGCTGTCCATTCTGCTCGGGGTGAGCTTCCTGACCGGCACCATGGTGCTGGGCGACACCCTGCGGGCCAACTTCGACACCCTCTTCGCGGACGCCAACGCGGGCACCGACGTCGTGGTCCGCAGCGCCGACGTCCTGGACTCCGCGGGCACGGCCGGCGGGGTGCGGGCGCCGGTGGAGGCGGCGCTCGCCGACGGGCTGCGCTCGGTCCCGGGCGTGGCGGCCGCCGAGCCGTCCGTCCAGGGCGCGGGCCAACTCGTCGGCAGCGACGGCAAACCGATCGGCGGTCAGGGCCCGCCCACGCTGGCGGGCAACTGGCTCGCCGACGGCCGGCTCAACCCGTACCGGCTGGCCGAGGGCCGGGCACCGGCCGCCCCGGGCGAGGTGGTGGTGAACCGCGGCGCGGCGCGGGCGGGCGGGCTGCACCTCGGCTCGACCACGGTGCTGCGCACGCCCGATCCGGTGCCGGTCACCGTCGTCGGCATCGCCACCTTCGGGGCGAGCGCGGACGGCATGGGGCCGAGCACCTTCACCGCGATGACCTTCGCGGACGCCGAGCGCTACCTCACGCCCAGGGGCGCGGGGCAGGCCGCCTCGATCCAGGTCCGGGCGGCGGGTGGGGTCTCGCAGCGGGAGCTGGTCGACCGGATCGCCCCGCGCCTGCCCGCCGGCGTCCAGGCGGTCACCGGTGCGGCGGCCACCCAGGAGTCCACCCAGCTGCTGTCCGGGCGGTTCCTGACCATGTTCACCACGTTGCTGCTGGTCTTCGCCGGGATCGCGCTGCTGGTGGCGACGTTCACCATCCACAACACCTTCGCCATCGTGGTCGCCCAGCGCAGCCGGGAGAACGCGCTGCTGCGGGCGCTCGGCGCGGTGCGGACCCAGGTGCTCGGGGCGACGCTGGCGGAGGCACTGGCGGTGGGCCTGCTGGCCTCGCTCGGCGGGCTGCTGGGCGGGATCGGGGTGGCGACCGGGCTCAAGGCGCTGTTCTCGGCGCTCGGCTTCGCCCTGCCGACCGGCGGCATGGTGATCAGCGCGGCCGCCGTGCTCCTGCCACTGCTGGTCGGGACGCTGGTCGCGGTCGGTTCGGCGTTGCTGCCGGCCGTCCGGGCCGGGCGGACGGCTCCGCTGGCGGCGCTGCGGGACACCGGCGTCGACCGGGCGGCGCAGGGGCGTTCGGGCGTCGTCCGGGCAGTGCTCGGGGGGCTGCTGCTGGCCGGGGGCGTCCCGGTGGCGGTCCTCGGTGCGACGGACGGTCCGTCCGTCCTGCTGACGGCGGCCGGGGCGGTGGCGGTGCTGCTCGGCACGGTGGTGCTCGGGCCGGTCGCCGCGGCCTTCGCCGTCCGGGCACTGGGCGCGCCGCTGCCCAGGATGCGCGGGGTCTCCGGGGCGCTGGCCAGGCGCAACGCGGCCCGCAACCCGCGCCGGACGGCGGCCACGGCGAGCGCCCTGATGATCGGGGTCGCCGTGGTCACGCTGTTCACCGTCTTCGGTGCGTCGATCAAGGCCACCCTGGACGACACGGTGAGCACGTCCTTCGCGGGTGATCTCGCCGTCACCACCGCCTCGTTCGGGGCCGGCGGCAGCGGGATCAGCCCCAAGGTGGCGGACACCCTGGCCGGGCTGCCCGAGGTGCGGCAGACGGTCGGGCTCGGCAGGGGCGTCGCCCGGATCGACGGGCACGGCCGGGCGCTGGACGTGACCGACCCGGCCCGGCTGCCCGGCATCGTCGACCTCGGCCGGGTCGACGGATCGCTGGATGCACTCGGCACCGACGGGCTGGCGGTCTCCCGCAGCGAGGCGCAGCAGCACGGCTGGCAGCTCGGACAGACCGTCACCGTGGGCTTCACCGACGGTGCGAGTGACCGGTTCACCATCCGTGCGCTCTACGGGAGCGGCGGGCTGGCCGGGGACTATCTGATGACCAGGCAGGCCTGGGCCCCGCACCGGGGGCAGGACGCCGACACGATGGTCGCGGTCGGGCTGCGCGACGGCGTCCCGCCGGGCGCCGGAAAGGCGGCGGTGGAGAAGGCGCTGGTGCCCTTCGGAAGTCCGCAGGTGCAGGACCGGGCCGAGTACGCCAAGAGCGCGGCCTCCGGCGTGGACACGATGCTCTCGGTGGTCTACGCGCTGCTGGCGCTGGCGGTGCTGATCGCGCTGCTGGGCATCGCCAACACGCTGACGCTGGCGGTGCACGAGCGGACCAGGGAGCTGGGGCTGCTGCGGGCGGTCGGCCAGACCAGGGCTCAGCTGCGCGGCATGGTGCGCTGGGAGTCGGTGCTGGTGGCGGCCTTCGGGACGGTCGGCGGGCTGGGGCTCGGCGCGTTCCTCGGCTGGGCCCTGGTGCGGGCCTCGGACGGCGCCGGGACGGGGTCCTTCGCGATACCGCCCGGGCAGCTGGCCGTGGTCCTGGCGGCCGGGCTGCTGGCGGGCGCGGTGGCGGGCCTGCGCCCGGCGGGCCGGGCGGCACGGCTGGACGTCCTGCGGGCGATAGCGACGGAGTAGGAGGGAGCGCAGACGGCGAGGCGGCGGACCGCCGCCTCGCCGGGGCGCCGGGCCGGGGTCAGCCCGCGGCCGGCGGGAACACCTCGCGCAGCAGCGGGTCCGGCAGGCCGCGCTTGTGCCACTCGCGCGGGTACCCCAGCGAGACCTCCTCGAAGGGCACACCGTCGTAGCTGGTCTTGCGGGGGATGTGCAGGTGGCCGTAGATCATCGCCGCGGTGTTGAAGCGGCGGTGCCAGTCGGCGGTCAGCTCGGTGCCGCACCACTGGGCGAACTCGGGGTACCAGAGGATCTCGGTGGGGTGGCGGACCAGCGGGTAGTGGTTGACGAGCACGAGCGGGACGTCCGGGTCGCAGGCCGCCAGCCGTTCCTCGGTCAGCCGGACGCGTTCGCGGCACCAGGAGTCGCGGTCCGGGAACGGGTCGGGGTGGAGCATCCGCTCGTCCGCACAGACGATGCCGCTCTCGTACGCGGCCGCCAGGGACTCCTCCTTGGTGGTGGTGCCCGGCGCACGGAAGGAGTAGTCGTACAGGAGGAAGAGCGGGGCGATGCGGACCGGTCCGCCCGCGCCCTCCCAGAGCGGGTAGGGGTCCTCGGGGGTCACCACGCCGAGGCCGCGGCAGAGCTCCACCAGGTGCTCGTAGCGGGCCACGCCGCGCAGCTGGACCGGGTCCTCGGGGTGGGTCCACAGCTCGTGGTTGCCGGGCACCCACACCACCCGGGCGAAGCGCTCGGCGAGCAGGCGCAGGGCCCACTCGATGCTGGTGGTGAGCTCGGCGACGTCACCGGCGACGAGCAGCCAGTCGTCGGGGTGGGTGGGCTGGAGCTTCTCCACCAGGTCGCGGTTCTCCTGGTAGGAGATGTGCAGATCGCTCACCGCGAGCAGTCGTCCGCCCGTCGGGGCGGGCCGCGCGGGCTGTGCGTCGCTGCGGTTCTCCGTGGTCACTCCTGCCCCCTGAGGTCGTCCGGCCGATGTGGCCACCCTACGCGGCGGGTCCGGGGAGCGGGGCGGGTTGAAGGGATCAGTTGTTCGACTGCCTGGCGGCGGAGTTGAGGCCCGTTCGGGATCGGGGGCGGCTCGGGATCCGGGCGGCCGCTCGGCCGTCGGAGGGCGGCTCAGGAGCCGAGGTCCATGAGCACGCCGTGGGAGGTGGCGGTGGTGACGGCGAGGATCACCAGCGAGGCGGTGCCGAGCACCAGGCCGAGGACGGCGCGGCCGCGGCGGCTGGTGCCGCGGATCAGGGCCAGGGTGGCGAGGGTGATGGCGATCGGGCCCAGGACGATGTTGAAGAGCAGCAGCCCCGGGAGGCCGAGGAGGAAGGAGGCGACGGCCAGGTTGTCGGCCTCGGCGGTCTCCCGGCGGCCGGTGTTCTGCGAGGTGGTGACGGTGCTCATGGCTGTGCGGGTCCTCTCTGGTACGGGAGTGGACGGGGTGCGGTCCGGGCGCGTCCGGGTCAGCGGTGGCGCAGCCGGGCGATGCCCTCGCGGGCGCCGAAGGCGAGCAGCCAGGCGGTGATGGCGGCGGAGGCGGCGAGGAAGACCGGGAGCGAGGTGTGGGCGGCGGTGCCGATCAGGACGGCCATGGCGACCAGGGCGGAGAACAGGATCACGACTGACTCCTTCGGCTGCGGCACTGAGTGCGGCGCTGACCACGGCGGCGGTTGCAGCTGCGACTGTGCCGGGTTTCGGTTGACAAGTGTTCACTGACTTCGGCATCACTCTACCCCCGGCTGGCCAAGTTCGGCAAACGACTGTTTACTGAATGGCGTGAGTCACACCGTAGGGGCCAGACAGGCCCAGAAGCAGCAGAGTCGGCGGGCGTTGCTGGATGCGGGTTTGCACCTGCTGGCCGATCAGAACCTGGCGAGCCTGGGCGTCCGCGAGGTCACCCGGGAGGCCGGACTCTCGCCGGCCGCGTTCTACCGGCACTTCCCGGACCTCGCGGCCCTCGGGGTCGCGCTGGTCGAGGAGTCGCTCGCCAGCGTGCACGTCATGATCCGTGCGGTGCTCGCCGAGGCCGGCGGCGCCGAGGAGCTGATCGACCGCGCGGTGGACGTGATCGAGCGGCACGTCCGCGAGCACCGGACGCACGTCCGCTTCCTGGCGCGCGAACGGCACGGCGGGGTGCGGCAGGTGCGCGAGGCGATCGACGCCGAACTCGACCGCTTCGCCGCGGAGGTGGGAGCGGCCCTGGCGCTGCAGCCGGTGTCGCAGGGGTGGAGCGAGCGGGACCTTCGGATGCTCGCCGAGCTGTACGTCGACCACATGGTGTCCACGGCCTCCGCCTTGCTGGAGGTACAGGAGGCGGACCCGTCCCGGGAGCAGCGGATCGCCGCCACCGCGCGCCTCCAGCTGCGCCTGATCAGTCTGGGGCGGCGGCACTGGCAGGGGAGTTGACGCGCGCGGCGTCGGGCGAGCGGGCGCCCCAGCGGGTGCCCCGGCCCCCGCGGGGGTGGTAACCGGCCATAGCGATCGGGACGGTTTCTTGGTCTTGCTTTGACTCTTGACAGGGGGTCATGTCCGCGACAGCTTTGGTGGACCCCCACACCGAGAGGTCTCTCATGAAGAAGCCGCTCATAGGCATGCTCGCCACGCTCCTGGCCGCCGGAGCCGCCACCCTCGCCGGAGCCCCCCAGGTCCAGGCCGCCCCCTCGGCCACCGTCAACTTCGCCGGAACGGTCGCGCTCAGCAACTGCTCCGGTTCGCTGGTGCGGATGCCGGGCTCCGCCGCGAGCGACCCCGCGCTCGTGCTCTCCAACGGCCACTGCCTGGAGAGCGGGATGCCCGGCCCCGGCCAGGTCGTCCTCAACCAGTCCTCCAGTCGGACCTTCACCCTGCTCAGCGCCACCGGCGGCCGCCTCGCCACCCTGCGTGCGACCAAGGTGGTCTACGGCGCGATGACCGACACCGATGTGTCGATCTACCAGTTGAACACCAGCTACTCGTCGATCCAGTCCCGGTACGGGATCGCCCCGTTGACCATCGCCGCCACCCACCCCGTCAAGGGCACCTCGATCCGGGTCGTCTCCGGCTACTGGAAGAAGATCTACTCCTGCTCGGTCGACGGCTTCGCCTACCGGCTGAAGGAAGCCGACTGGACCTTCAAGGACTCGGTCCGCTACACCTCGGGCTGCAACGTGATCGGCGGCACCTCCGGTTCGCCGGTGGTCGACGCCTCGTCCGGCCAGGTGGTCGCGGTGAACAACACGATCAACGAGAGCGGCGAGAGCTGCACCCTGGACAACCCCTGCGAGGTCGACCAGAGCGGCGCCGTGACGGTGCACCAGGGCATCGGGTACGCCCAGGAGACGTACGGGATCCCGGCCTGCTTCGCCGCCGGGAACCGGCTCGACCTCACCCTCCCGGGCTGCACCCTGCCCCGCCCGTAGGCGAGCACCGTCGGCACGCACCGTGGGACCACACCGTCGGCACGCACCGTGGGACCGCACCGTCGGCACACACCGTAGGACCGCACCCGTTCCGGCCGGAGCACCCGACCGGCCGGAACCCCGGAACCCGGGACCCGGAGCTCGCGGGCCGCACCCCCGGGGCCGGGGCCGAGGCCCGGAACCCCGGAACCCGAGTCGCCCTCCCGGCAGGGCTGCTCAACCCCAGTGACCAGCACCTTTACCCCGATGGGTCATCCGCCGACGGTGGATGACCCATTCGGCCGTCCACCGGGCGGCCGCCGCACCACCCGCACCGCAGAGTTGTGCCCACGAGGCGGCAGTCATGTCCGTTGACCAGATGGAGAGTTGATGACCACCACGCTGCGAAGGCTGTTGGTTTCCACCCTGCTGATACCGCTGCTCGCGTTCGGCGGCCTGGCGTCCCCGGCGCTGGCCGCCGACGCCCAGGGCGCCCCGGAGGCGGGGGCGGCCCACGGCCGGAGCCCCGCCGACGACCCGAACGCCGACATCAAGGCCCGCCTGGCGGCCATCCCCGGGGTGACCATCACCGAGGAGAAGCCGACCGACGCCGACCACCGCTACTTCATCGCCACCTACACCCAGCCGATCGACCACCTCCGGCCCTGGCTGGGCACCTTCCAGCAGCGCTTCAGCCTGCTGCACCGGGGCTACGACCGCCCGACCGTCTTCTACACCAACGGCTACACCCTGGGCACCAACCCGTCCCGCACCGAGCCGACCCGGCTGGTGGACGGCAACCAGGTCTCCATCGAGTACCGGTACTTCACCCCCTCGCGCCCCGAGCCGGCGGACTGGACCAAGGCCGGCATCCGCCAGCAGGCCGCCGACTCGCACCGGCTGGTGACCGCGCTCAAGCGGATCTACCAGCAGGAGTGGCTCTCCACCGGCGCCAGCAAGGGCGGCATGTCCTCCACCTTCTACCGCCGCTTCTACCCGGACGACGTGGCCGGTACGGTCGCCTACGTCGCGCCGAACAACACCGACGTCAACGACTACGCGGCCTACACCGAGTTCTTCCGCACCGTCGGCACCCAGGAGTGCCGGGACCGGCTGAACGCCGCCCAGCGCGAGCTGCTGGTGCGCCGCGACCGGCTGGAGGCCCGCTACGTCGCCGACAACAAGGCGGCCGGCTCCACCTTCAACACCCTCGGCACCCCGGACCGCGCGTACGAGGCGGGCGTGCTCGACGTGGTCTGGGCGTTCTGGCAGTACAGCCTGGAGGCGGACTGCGCCAAGGTCCCGGTGGCCGCCACCGCGACCGACGACGAGCTGTACGCCTGGTTCGACGCCCAGTCGGGCATCACCGGCAACAGCGACCAGTCGCTGGCGAAGTACACCGCGTACTACTACCAGGCCGCCACCGAGCTGGGCGCGCCGTTCTTCGACGTCTCGTACCTCAAGGACGTGCTGCACTACGACTACAAGGAGCTCTACTCGGCCCGCTCCTACGTGCCGAAGGAGATCCCGACCGTCTTCAACCCGTACGCGATGCCCGACATCGACCGCTGGGTGAAGCGCGACGGCGAGCGGAACATGTACGTCTACGGGGGCAACGACCCGTGGGGCGCCAAGCCGTTCCGCCTCGGCCGCGGCAGTGAGGACAGCTACGTCTACACCGTGCCCGGCGGCAACCACGGCTCCAACATCGGCAAGCTGCCCGCCGCGCAGTCCGCGGAGGCCACCGCCAAGGTGCTGGAGTGGGCCGGCCTGGGCGATGCGGACGCCGCCCGCTCGCTCGCCAAGTCGCCGCGGTCGATCCCGGCCTTCGGTCCGCTGGACGTCGAGGGGCAGCGCCTGGAGCAGGAGCGCCACCCCCTGTAACGCCTGAGCGAACCGGGCCACCCGAGACAGGAGGCCGCCCCGCTGCCCGGGGCGGCCTCCTTCTGTCGCCGGACGCCGTCCCCCGAAGCTCGAAGTCGTCCCCCGAGGCTCCCGCGGAGCCCCTCCGCCGAAGCCCTCCCCGAAGCGGTGAATCGGTGCTTCAATGCTTCCATGGCCTACCGACGCACGCCTGCCGTACAAGCCCGCTTGGACGCCCAGCGGGAGGCGGTGCTGCAGTCGGCGGTCGGGCTGCTCGCGGAGCGCGGTTACGGCGGGTGCACGATGGCCGCCGTCGCGGACCGGTCCGGGATCGCCACCGGGAGCCTCTACCAGCACTTCGCCAACAAGGCCGAGCTGTCGGTGCAGTTGTTCCGCCGGGTGGTCACCCGCGAGATCGACGCGGTCAACGCGGCCGTCGCCCTGCGAGACACCCCGCAGCGGCGGATCGCCGCCGTGGTCGAGACCTTCGCCGCCCGCGCCCTGCGCGCCCCCCGGCTGGCGTACGCGCTGCTGGTCGAGCCGGCCGACGCGGTGGTGGACGGGGAGCGCCTGGTGTTCCGGCGGGCGTTCCGCGACGTGATCGCCACCGAGATCGCCGCGGCCGTGGCGAGCGGCGAACTGCCCGAGCAGGACCCGGTGCTGACCGCCGCGGCCCTGGTCGGCGCGGTCGGCGAGGCGCTGGCCGGCCCGCTCTCGGCCATGCCCGAGAGCCACGGGGTCACCGACCCCCGGAGGGCCACCGCCGAGGTGGTCCCCGCCCTGGTCTCCTTCACCCTGCGTGCCCTGGGAGGACGCGATGACAGCGACGCATGAGGTCACCAACCAGGTGCCCCTGCCGTACGGACACGACACCGCCGCCGACCCCGCCCTGCTGGCCGCCCTGCGGCGGGCCGGTGCCGGCTGGGTCGAGCCGGAGCTGCGCGAGCTGGGCCGGCTGGCCGGCTCCGAGCAGGCCGCCGAGTGGGGCCGGCTGGCCAACGAGAACCCGCCGGTGCTGCGCACCCACGACCGCTTTGGCCACCGGATCGACGAGGTGGAGTTCCACCCGTACTGGCACGAGCTGATGCGCACCGCCGTCTCGTACGGTCTGCACGCCGCACCCTGGCGGGACGAGCGCCCCGGCGCCCACACCGCCCGCGCCGCCAAGTTCTTCGTCTGGGGCCAGGTCGAGGCCGGCCACACCTGCCCGATCTCGATGACCTACGCCGCCGTCCCGGCGCTGCGCGCGAACCCCTCCCTGGCGGGGGAGTGGGAGGCGCTGCTGGCCGCGAAGGAGTACGACTTCGGGCTGCGCGAGCCGGGCGCCAAGCGCGGGCTGATCGCCGGCATGTCGATGACCGAGAAGCAGGGCGGCTCGGACGTCCGCACCAACACCACCACCGCGGCCCCGCAGCCCGACGGCACCTACCGGATCACCGGCCACAAGTGGTTCACCTCGGCGCCGATGTCCGACCTGTTCCTGACGCTCGCCCAGGCCCCGGGCGGGCTCAGCTGCTTCGCGCTGCCGCGCGTCCTCCCGGACGGCAGCCGCAACCGCCTGCACCTGATGCGGCTCAAGGACAAGCTCGGCAACAAGTCCAACGCCTCCGCCGAGCTGGAGTACGACGGCGCGGTCGGCCTGCTGGTCGGCGAGGAGGGCCGCGGGGTGCCGACCATCATCGAGATGGTCAACATGACCCGCCTGGACTGCACCATCGGCGCCGCCTCCGGCATGCGCTACGGCGCCACCCGCGCCGTCCACCACGCCCTGCACCGGCGGGCGTTCGGCAAGGCGCTGGTCGACCAGCCGCTGATGCGCAACGTGCTGGCCGACCTGGTGGTGGAGTCCGAGGCCGCCACCACCGTCGCGATGCGGCTCGCGCAGTCCACCGACCTCGCCCTGGCGGGGGACGAAACCGAGTCGCTGGTACGGCGGTTGGGCCTGGCGGTGACCAAGTACTGGGTGTGCAAGCGCGGTCCGGCGCACTCCGCCGAGGCGCTGGAGTGCCTGGGCGGCAACGGTTACGTGGAGGAGTCCGGGATGCCCCGGCTCTACCGCGAGGCGCCGCTGGTGTCGATCTGGGAGGGCTCCGGCAACGTCGCCGCGCTGGACGCGCTGCGCGCGATGGCCAAGCGCCCGGAGAGCGTGGAGGCCTTCCTCGGCGAGATCGACGCCGCGGCCGGTGCGGACCGCCGGCTGGACGCGGCCGTCGCCGCGCTGCGCAAGGAGCTCACCGACCTGACCGACCTGGAGTACCGCACCCGCCGGCTGGTCGAGTCGATGGCGCTGGCCTTCCAGGGTTCGCTGCTGGTCCGGTACGGCGACCCGGCGGTGGCTGATGCGTTCTGCGCCGGTCGGCTGGGCGGAGACCACGGCACGGCCTTCGGCACCCTGCCGGCCGGCGTCGACACCGCGGCGATCATCGACCGGGCCCGTCCGGTGCCGGCGTGAGCGAGGCCGCGGAGGTCCGCGCGTTCTGGCAGGCCCTGGGCCTGCCCGGACTCGTCGACGTGCACACCCACTTCATGCCGAAGAACGTCCTCGACAAGGTGTGGGCGTACTTCGACGCGGCCGGCCCGCTGATCGGCCGGCCCTGGCCGATCACCTACCGCGAGGCCGAGACCGAACGCGTCCGCCGGCTGCGGGAGTTCGGGGTGCGGGCGTTCACGTCCATGCTCTACCCGCACAAGCCGGGCATGGCCGCCTGGCTGAACGCCTGGGCCGTCGACTTCGCCGCGCGCACCCCGGACTGCCTGCACACCGCGACCTTCTTCCCCGAGCCCGAAGCGGCCGGCTACGTGGCCCGGGCGATAGAGGACGGCGCCCGGGTGTTCAAGGCGCACCTGCAGGTCGGCGGCTACGACCCGACGGACCGGCGGCTGGACGAGGTCTGGGGCCTGCTCGCCGAGACCGGCACCCCGGTGGTCACCCACTGCGGATCCGGGCCGGTGGCGGGCAAGTTCACCGGCCCCGGCCCGATCGGTGAGGTGCTGGACCGGCACCCGGGGCTGGTCCTGGTGGTCGCCCACCTCGGCATGTCCGAGTACCGCGACTTCCTCGACCTCGCCGAGCGCCACCCGTCCGTCCGGCTGGACACCACCATGGCGTTCACCGACTTCGCCGAGGCCGACGACCCGTTCCCGCGCGAGGAACTGCCGCGACTGCGCGGCCTGCAGGACCGGGTCCTGCTCGGCAGCGACTTCCCCAACATCCCGTACCGGTACGTCCACCAGCTGGAGGCGCTGGCCGGGCTCGGCCTGGGGGAGGAGTGGCTGCGGGCGGTGTGCCACGACAACGCGGCAGGACTCTTCGGCATCGGGACCGGAGGCTGACCTCCGCACCGGAGGCCGACCAGCGCCGGTGGCCGACCAGCGTCGGAGGCCGTCCGCCGCACGGGCGGTCCGCCACCGACGCGGGGCACGACCGCCCGCACCGGGCACGACCGCCCGCACCGGGCACGACTGCCCGCACTGGGCACGACTGCCCGCACTGGGCACGACTGCCCGCACCGGGCACGACTGCCCGCACCGGGCATGACCGCCGAGCGGGGGCCGATCACCGCACCGCGCGCAGCACCTCCAGGGCCCGCGCGTGCAGACCGGGCGCGGCGACCAGGATGCCGTCGGAGCCGGCCGTCCAGTCCGCTCCGGCGGTGTCCGTCACCGCCGCGCCCGTCTCGCTCGCGATCAGCGCGCCGGCCAGCAGGTTGCCGGCGTCCTGCCCGTACTCCCAGAACAGCGCCAGGTGTCCGGAGCCGACCTGGGCCACCTGCAGCGCGGTCGGGCCGAGGTTGCGCACCGCGAGCACCGCGCCCGCCATCGCGGACAGCGACTCGCCCGCGCGGCGCAGCGCCACCGGGTCCCCGGCCACCTGCGGCGGCTGGCTGGTGGCGGCGACGGTGATCGCCAACTCGCGCTCCAGCGGGGCGATCGGGCGCCCGTCCAGCTCGGCGCCGCCGCCCAGGACCGCCCGGTAGGTCCGCCCGCCGTCCAACTGCGGCGCGTGCACCACGGCGAGCACCGCGGCGCCGTCCCGGACCAGCGTGGCGGTGACCGCCCAGTGCGGGTGGCCCAGCAGGTACTGCACCGCGCCGTCGGTCGCGTCGCACAGCCACCACTCGCCCTCGGCGGGCACCGAACCGTCCAGTTCCTCCGGCACCCAGCCGGCCTGCGGACGCAGCGCGCCCAGCTGCTGCCGCAGTTCGGCGGCGGCCGGGCCGTCCAGCTCGGCGAAGCGGGCCCCGGCCTCCTCGACCGTCCGCGCCGTGATCGGCTCGGTGGACCGACGGGCCGCCAGCTTCGCGCCGACCTCGCGCACCGCGGCCTCCACACCCCGGACCAGCGTCCACAGCTCGTTCGTCACGGTGACTCCTCGTTGTTCCCGGGCCGGTCCGCTCCGGCCCGACGGGACAAGGAGTACCGTCAGGACTGCCGAACAGGACGTACGAGCCGCCAGAAGTGGCGGGGATCGGACACCATGGACCTCTCCACTGCTGATCCGGACGCCGTGCTGGACGCCCTCGACCGCCGCCTGGTCTGCGCCCTGCAGGTGGACGGGCGGGCCGAGCCCGGCCGGATCGCCGAGGTGCTGGGAGTCTCCGCCCGGACGGTCACCCGCCGCCTGGCCCGGATGCGGCAGGCCGGGGTGCCGCGGGTGGTCCGGATGCCCGACGTCGAGGACGCCGCCGTGGGCGCGCTGCTGCTGCGGGTCAGGGTGCTGAGCGGTCGGGTGGACGCCATCGCGCAGGCACTGGCCGACCGCTCCGACGTCCCCTTCGTCGACGTGATGCTCGGCGGCCACGAGGTCGGCGCGGTCGTGCTGACCGACGCCGGTGCCCGCGACCGGCTGCTGTACGGGCAGTTGCCCGCGACCAGTGCGGTCACCGAGACCACCACCCACGCCGTGCTGCACGCCTTCGCCGACGCCGGGCAGTGGCGGGCCGGCCACCTCACCGAGGAGGAGGCCGCCGCGCTCGCCCGGCCCGCCGTGCCCCGCCCCGCCGCGCCCCCGCCCCTGGACGACCTCGACCGCGCGCTGCTGGAGCGGCTGGGCGAGGACGCCCGGCAGTCCCACGCGGCCCTGGCCGCGGCCGTCGGCGCGCCCGAGTCGACGGTGCGCCGTCGCCTGCACCGGCTGGACGAGCTCGGCCTGCTGCGCACCCACGCCACCGTCGACCCGCAGCTGCTCGGCATGGCCGTGGACGCCAACCTCTGGCTGGACGTGCCGCCCGGCCGGCTCGCCGAGGTCGGCACGGCCCTGGCCGGCCACCCGCAGGTGCACGGGGTGTTCGCCACCAGCGGCCCGAGCAACCTGCTGGCCACGCTGTTCTGCGCGGACCACGGTGAGCTGTACCGCTTCCTCACCGACACCCTCGGTCCGCTGGGGGTCGAACGGGCCGAGACGACGATCACCGCCCGCGCGGTGAAGCGGGCGGGCGTCCTGCTCCGTCAGCCGCCCCGGCGGCCGTGAAGGGGGACGAGGGGAACGCGGCCGGAGGGGTGCAGGCGCGCACGGCCGGCGGAGGAGGCGGCGCAGGAGGAGAAGGAGGCGGCCGGACGGCCCGTTACCTGCGGGGTAATCGACGCCGGGCGCCGGTCCGGGCAGGGTGGAGGCAGCTCGGTGCGGCCGCCACGGCCCCGGGCCCCCACCCCTGACAGGAGGCGATCCGCCATGTCCGTCCACGCGAACTCCCTCACCCCCGCCCGGCCGGGATCCGCCTTCTCGCCGTGGACGGTGCGCGGCATCCTCTGCCTGGACGCCGTGGTCACCGGCGGCAACGGCCTGGCCTACCTGGCCTTCGCCGGCCCGCTCGGCGACCTGCTCGGCGCGGGCCGCGCCACCCTGGTCGAGCTCGGGCTCCTCCTCACCGGCTACGCGGTGGCGGTCGGCGTGCTGGCCACCCGCCGGCGGCCGCCGCGGACGGCGGTGCAGGCGGTGATCGACCTCAACCTCGCCTGGGTGGTGCTCAGCCTGGTCGCGATGGAGGTGTGGCTGGAGCCGACCACCGCGGGCTTCGTCTGGATCCCGTTGCAGGCCGCGGCGGTGGGCCTGTTCGCCGTCCTGCAGTTCACCGCGCTGCGCCGGACGGCAGCCGGAGCCGACCCCGGGGTGAGCGGCACCCCGAGCTGACCCCGGGGAGCCGACCCCGGGGAGCCGGCCCCAGGGAGCGGCCCCCGGGAAGCGGCCCCCGTGCGGGCGGTCGTTACGGCTGACGCTCCGGCCCCACCGAGGACTGCAGGAACCGCACCGTCTCCGCGTCGGCCGGGAGGAAGGTCTCCATGGCCAGCTCGGAGACGGTCACGTCCAGCGGAGTGTTGAAGGTCGCGATGGTGGAGAGGAAGGAGAGCACCCGCCCCTCGTGGCGGATCCGGATCGGCAGCGCGAACGGGAAGCCGTCCTCGGCCGGCCCGTCGGCCGCTCCTTCCGCCGGGTCGGCGTCCGGCTCGGGGTAGCCGCGGACCTCCTCGTACAGCTGCCGCAGCGGCTCGGCGCGGACCAGTTCCAGCCGACGCTCCATCCGCTCCAGCAGGTGCCGGCGCCACTGCCCCAGGTTGACGATGCGCGGCGCCAGCCCCTCCGGGTGGAGGGTGACCCGGACGGCGTTGAGCGGCGGCTGCAGCAGGTGCGGGGCGATCCCGTCCAGGAGCAGTCCGAGCGAGCGGTTGGCCGCCAGCACCCGGAAGCTCCCGTCGACGACGACCGCCGGGTACGGGTCGTGGGCGGCCAGCAGTCGTTCCATGCCGCCGCGCAGCGCGGCCATCGAGGGGTCGTCCAGCGGCGTCTCGGGGTAGTGCGGGGCGTAGCCGGCCGCGAGCAGCAGGGTGTTGCGCTCGCGCACGGGGACGTCCAGCTGCTCGGCCAGCCGCAGTACCAGCTCGCGGCTGGGGCGGGAGCGGCCGTTCTCGACGAAGCTGAGGTGACGGGCCGAGGAGTCCGCCCGCAGGGCCAGTTGCAGCTGGCTGAGCTGCCGTCGTTCCCGCCAGCCGCGCAGCAGCGGTCCGACCCCGGTTCCCGTCGGGCTGCCCATGCCCGCCATGATCGTCATGGCCCAGGACGGTACTCGAACGAGCCCGCTCCGCGGGAGGGGGCGAAGGGGGATCGGCCGGATCAGACGCCGGTGCTGGAGCCCGGCCGGATGACCATGAGGACCACGACCACGGCCCACAGCAGGTTGAACACCCCGGCCGTCATCGGCAGCAGGCGCAGGCCGTCGACGGCCTTGGTGCGCTGCTCGTCCGCCGGGTCGAGGGCGAGGGCGTCCACGGCGGCCTGCTGGCCGGGCAGGACGAAGAGCAGCAGGGAGAGTGCGGCGATCGCGGTCAGCACCATGGAGACGATGACCCAGGACTGGCCGATCACGTCCATCACCTGGGCCAGGCCGATGCCCAGCACCGGCACGGCGACCCCCAGCAGCGCGTAGACCTGGGTGATCCGGTGCAGGACGCGCAGCACACCGGCGTCGGAGGCCTGGTCCGGGCCGCCGGCCAGCGCGGCCTTCGCCCGGCGCGGGAACATGCTGACGGCCACCGCGACCGGGCCTATGAACAGGACCGAGACGAGGACGTGCAGGCTCAGCAGGAACTTGGCCATGGCGGGGCACCCTTTGGATCCGGTGGGCAGCTGGGGAGCGGGCGCGCGCGGTCGGCGTGCCCACGACCAGGCACGCTAACACCGCTTATTCACGGGCCCACCGCTCGGGTGGGCGGTTGCGGAAGGCCCTCGCCCACCCCCGCCCCGGCGAGGGCGGCCATTCAGCCCGCCGTCGTCAGCTCCACGATCCGCGGCGCCGCGGTGCCGACCGCCGCGACGGCGGCGCCGTGCTCCGGGTCCGTCCAGTCGAGCAGGTGCAGGTCCTCGTACCGGCTGCGCAGCGGCTCCCCCGGCGGTACGGCCAGGGGCAGGGCGGAGAGGTCGATCCGGCCGAGGGTGTCCAGGGTGGCCCGCCCGATCTTGATCAGCGATTCCTTGCGCACCCAGAGCCGCAGGAACGCCCGCTCGGGTTCCGGGTCCGCCTCGACCAGGGCGAGTTCCTCCGGGGCCAGCACCCGGCGGGCGACCGCGCCCAGCGAGCCGCCCCGGGCGGACAGTTCGACGTCCACGCCGATCGGCTGGTGACCGGCGCCCGCGGCGACCACGCCCTTGGTGTGCGAGAGGCTCACGTGCACCCCGGGGTGGTCCGGCAGGTACGGCTTGCCGTGGTCGGCCAGCCCGCAGTCCGGGCACTGCTGGGCGAGCACCAGGCCGGCCGCCGGCACGCCGAGCAGCCGGGCGGCGCAGAGCCGGACCAGCAGGTGCCCGGCGGTGAAGTCGACCCGCCCGGACTCGTGCCGGAAGCGCGCGGCGCGCTCCCGTTCGAGGGCGGTCAGCAGGTGCTCGTCCGCCTCGGGGTGCCGCAGCACGGCGTCGGCGGACGCGACGGCGACGAGCGGCGCGCTCTGGTCCTGGGCCTCGGTGGTCATGCGTTCAACCTAGCTCCATGCCGGGATCCGTCGGCGGGGTCGTCGCCCGGTGGCCGAGGCCCGAGTGCTGCTGCGCCGTCCGGGTGAGTTTTCGAACCCGCCCTGAGGGTCCATAAGGGATGAATAGTCCGATTTAAGGTTGGATGCCCCGGAAATGTGGGATTGACGTCAGATAACACGGAACATGGCAGGTCATTCGGCCTGCCCTTTTCTCATGCGCGGAGGAATTGTCGATGGGTCAGGCCACCGGTTCGCCGGATCACAGAACGACCGCCGTGAGAACGCCCGCCTCCGGCGGCCGCCGCGCCGTCCGGGTGGCGGTGGCCACCGGCGTCGCCGCGCTGCCGCTGGCCGCCGTGCTGACGGTCGGTTCGGCCGCTCCGCTGGCCCCGCCGCTCGGCGCCTGCACCGGACCGGACTGCCCGGCCACCTGGCCGGCGCCGAACAACGGTGACTTCACCGGCCGGGACTCCACCATCAACGTCTTCACCGGCGGCGACTACACCGTGAACGGCCGCGCCGCCGAGGCCGAGGGCAAGATCGTCGCGCTGGGGAACCTGACCGTCGAGAAGGACGGCGGAGGCGTCTACAACATGGGCGTCGTCGGCGTCGGCTCGCGCGTCCCGCCGCCGGACGGCAGCGACTTCGTGACCACCGGCGGGAACGTCGACGTCCGGCGGGGCAACCGCATCCTGATCGGCGGCAGTGACTCGCACGGCCAGGCCTTCGGCAACCTGCGCCACGCGGGCGGCGTGACCGGCACCGTCAACATCGACCCCACCGGCCGGTCGATCCAGGACGACGCCGCCGCCGCGCCCTACCGGGCGGTGCTGACCCGGATCGAGGAGACCTCCGACTGCGTCGGGCGGGCCACGGCGACCGGCACCGTCGACATCTCCTCCAGCACGGCGACCTTCACCGGCGACGGGACCGGCGCGAGGCAGGTCTTCAACGTCACCCGGGACCTCGCCTCGCCGACCGGCGGCCAGATCGGCCTGGTCTTCACCGGCATCCCGGCCGGCGCCACCGTCGTGGTGAACATGCTCGGCGACAGCCCGGTCATCAACACCTACACGGGCACCGCCCTGCCGGGCGACCAGACCACCGAGATGCGCTCGAAGCTGATGTACAACTTCCCGACCGCGACCTCGGCCCGGATCCTCGGCAGTGCCCAGTTCCAGGGGTCGGTCCTGGCCGGGAACCCGGCCGGCACCACGACCATCGCCCAGGCGGGCATGAACGGCCGGGTGTACCTGGCGGGCAGCCTGATCCACACCGGCACCGGCGGCTACGAGATCCACAGCTACCCGTTCGACGGGGACCTGCCGGAGTGCACGGTGACGCCCAGCCCGTCGCCGACCTCCACCTCGCCGTCGCCGACCTCCTCGCCGACGTCGCCGGCCCCGACGTCACCCACCTCGCCGCACCCGACGTCACCGCACCCGACGTCACCGCACCCGACCTCCCCCAGTCCGAGCCACCACTCGCCGTCGGCCGGCGAGAGCCACCACTCGCCGTCGGCCAGTGGGAGTCACCACCACTCGCCGTCGGCCGGCGCCTCGACCTCAAGCGCGGGGCCGGCCCCGAGCAGTCACCACCCGACCTGGCATCCGAGCGGGCAGCCGACCGGCCACCACCCCGGGGACGGCGGTGAGCTGCCCTCCACCGGAGCGGGCAACGCCCCGGTGGTCTTCGGCCTGGCGGGCGTCGGCCTGCTCGGTCTCGGCGGTCTGGCCGTGATGGCCGCCCGTCGTCGCGGCCGCCACAGCTGACCGGCTGACGGGCCTGAACGTCAGGACGCCTGGCCGCTGTCCCGGGCCGCCCGAGTCGATCCGACCGGGCGGCCCGGGGCGTTCCCGGGTGTCGGCCCTACTGCGGCGCCGGGTACTGCGCGAGCCCCGAGGCGAGCAGGTCGAAGGCGCGTTCCACCGTCTCCCGGATCCTGTTCCGGACGGCCTCGGCGGGTTCGCCGGCCACCATGGCCCGCCGGATCTCGCCGAGCACCGCGCGGTGGGCCCCCGCGATGGCCCCGGCCACCACGTGGGGGAGCGGGTCGTCCTCCGCGGCTCCCGTCTCCTCGGCCAGGACGGCCGCCAGGGCCGCCTCGGCCCGCTCGCCGAGTTCCAGCAGCCGGGCCCGCAGTGCCGGGCTGTCCGCGACGATCTGCCAGAACGCGGCCATCCGCGGGCTCAGCCCGATCGTCGGCTCCCCGTCCGCGAGCGCGGCCAGCAGGTCCGCCCGGACGGCGGCCGCGGCGGACCTGCCGGGCGGGCGGTGCCGGACCACCTCGGCCAGGTGCGCGACCACCGCGTCCTGCCGGTCGAAGAACAGGTCCTCCTTGGTGGGGAAGTAGTTGAAGACCGTGTTCGGGGAGACCCCGGCGGCCCGCGCCACCTCGACCACCGTGACCCGGTCGAAGCCGCGCTCGGCGAACAGGCCCATGGCGGTGTCGGCCAGGAGTTCCCGGGTCTGCTGCTTCTTGAGTTCACGGAGTCCCATGGCCGGATCCTACGCCAGGACCATGGTGTCACATCAAACTTGCAGTGGCACCAAAATTATCGGCTACGGTGGCGGCATGACCTTCACCTTCGGCATCTATCCCGGCGGGCTGCTCGGAAGCGACACCGGCGTGCTCGCTCCCGTCCGCCCCGACGACCCGGCGCTGATCACCGCGGCCCTGCGCGAACTCCAGGGCGGGGCGGCCGAGTTCCTGGTCCGCGCCTACCGCTCGTACGCCGACCCGGGACACGCCCCCGACCGGCCCGAGCAGTACGCCGTCGAGGGGCGGAAGCTCGACCTGGTGCTCCAGTACCGGGACCGCAGCGGGGAGTCGGCGGGCTGGCTGGACTTCGTCCGGCGCACCGTCCGGGCCGAGGGCCACCGGGTCGCGGTGCTCCAGATCTGCGAGGAGCCCAACCTCGACCTGCCACCCGTCGACGGCAGCATCCCGAACGTCCTCCGGGCGCTGGTGGCGGGCGTGATCGCGGCCAAGGAGGAGGCGCTGGCCTGCGGGTTCGACCGGCTGGCCGTCGGCTTCAACGCGGTGCCCTCCTTCGACCCCGCGGACACCTTCTGGTCCGAGCTCGGCGAGCTCGCCGACGAGCGCTTCCACCGCGCCCTGGACTACGTCGGCGTGGACTTCTTCCCGGACGTCTTCCGGCCCGTCCCGGCGGACCGGCTCGCCGACGCGGTGCGGGCGGTGGTCACCGGATTCCGGCGGGACTGGCTGCCCAGGGCCGGCATCGGGCCCGCCGTGCCGCTGCGGATCTGCGAGAACGGGTGGCCCACCGGTCCCGGTCGGAGCGAGGCGCGGCAGGCCGAGGTGGTCGAGGAGGTGGTCCGGACGGTCGCCGAGCTGGCCGCCGAACTCACCGTCACCGGTTACGCGTTCTTCGCGCTGCGGGACGCCGACAGCGCGGGTGCGGGGCTCTTCCCCCATTTCGGCCTGCTGCGCGAGGACTACTCGCGCAAGCCGGCCTTCGACACCTACCGGAAGCTGGTGGCCGAACTGTCCTGCTGAGAGGGCTGGTTCGTCTCGAAGAAGCGGGCCACCGTGCGGCGTTGGGCGGCGACGTCGTGCACCGGCTCGCCGACCACCCGCCCGGCCAGGGCGATGGCCGGCTCGCCGACGTCCTGCCGGAGCAGGTCGGCCACGGTGGCCCGGTCGGCGGCGATCTGCGCGCGGCCGGTGGCCAGCAGGGCGTCCCGGGCGCGCAGGCCCTCGGCGCGGGCCGCGGCGATCGCCGCCGCGCCGCGTTCGGCGTAGTCCGCCCGGATCCGGGCGGCCTCGTGTCGGGCCGCCGCCAGTTCCCGCAGATGGGCGTCCCGGACGGCGTCGGCCTCGGCCTGCAGGGCCTCCGCGCGTTCCATCCGGCCCTCGGTGGCCTCCCAGCGCTCGGCCTGCACCCGCTCGATGCGGGGGAGCAGGTGCCGGCCGAGCGCCCAGAGGACCAGGAAGAACAGTGCCAGGCCGAGGCCCAGCGGGACCGGTTCGGGCTTGAGCGGGCCGAGTTCGAGGTTCACGCGACCTCCCCGTGGGCTGACGTGCCGTCAATCCGCAGTCTTCCCTGGGTCGATGGTGATCGAACTCGGCGCGGGCATGGCCATCGTCACGGTGCCGCGCCGGTCCGGGCGCCGGCCCGCTGCAGCAGCGGGCCGGCGCCCGGACCTCACGGCGGCACCCGGCCTCACCCGGCCGAACCCGCCTACGTCACCTCGCCCCGGCGGGAGAAGCGCTCCGCCCGCCACTCGCCGCTCTCCAGCACCTCGGCCAGCTGCCGGGCGGCGTCCCACACCTCGGTGTACGAGAGGTAGAGCGGGGTGAAGCCGAAGCGCATCAGGTCCGGCGCGCGGAAGTCGCCGATCACCCCGCGCTCGATCAGCGCCTGCACCACCGGGTAGCCGTCGGCGTGCCGCAGGGCCACCTGGCTGCCGCGCCGGGCGTGCTCGCGCGGGGTCACCACCTCGATGCCGTCCAGGCCCTCGGTCAGCTCGATGAACAGGTCGGTCAGCGCCAGGCTCTTCGCCCGCACCGCCGCGAGGTCGGCCCGCTCCCAGACGTCCAGCGAGGCGCCGAGGGCGGCCTGGCCGAGCAGCGAGGGCGAGCTGGTCAGGAAGCGGCCGATGCCCTGCTTGGGGTCGTACCCGGGCTCGAACGCGAACGGGCGGGCGTGCCCGAACCAGCCGCTCAGCGGCTGCAGCGGGCCGGCCGCCAGGTGGCGCTCGGCGACGTACAGGAAGGCCGGCGCGCCGGGGCCGCCGTTCAGGTACTTGTAGGTGCAGCCGATCGCGAAGTCCACGTTCGCGGCACCGAGTTCGACCGGCAGCGCGCCCACCGCGTGGCACACGTCCCAGATCATCAGCGCGCCCGCGGCCTGCACCCGGGCGGTGATCCCGGGCATGTCCAGCAGCTCGCCGGTGCGGTAGTCCACGTGCGAGAGGACGACCGCGGCGACGTCCCCGTCCAGGTGCCGGTCCAGCTCCTCCGGCCGGATCAGCACGCTGCGCGCGCCCTCGACCAGGCCGGTCACGCCCTCGGCGATGTACAGGTCGGTCGGGAAGGCCTCGGCGTCGCCGAGCACCGTGCGCCGGCCGGGGCGCAGGCCCAGCGCGGCCGCCAGCACCTTGAACAGGTTCACCGAGGTGGTGTCGCAGACGACGACCTCCGCCGGATCGGCCCCGATCATCGGCGCGATCCGCCGGCCCAGCCGGTACGGCTGCTCGAACCAGCCGGCGTCGTTCCAGCTGCGGATCAGCTCCCGGCCCCACTCCTCCTCGACCACCTGGCGCACCCGCTCCGGCGTGCGCACCGGCAGCGCGCCCAGCGAGTTGCCGTCCAGGTAGATCACCCCGTCCGGCAGCGCGAACTCCTTGCGGAACGCCGCCAGCGGGTCGACGGCGTCCAGCGCCTCGCACTCCTCGCGCGTGGTCATGCCCATTCCCTCGTTCTCCTCGCTCACAGCTCGTCCCGGATCGTCCACAGCTCCGGGAAGACGTCCTGCTCGGCGGACTTGCGCAGCCAGGTCAGCCCGCTGGAGCCGCCCGAGCCGGGCTTGCCGCCCATGGTCCGCTTGACCGCGGACAGGTGTCGCTGGCGCCAGCGGGTGACCCGCTCCGCGACGTCCAGCAGGGCCTCGCCGAGCGGCTGCAGCGCTGCGAACTCCGGCTCGGTGTACACCCGGCGCCAGGCCGCCGCGACCTCCTCGGACGGGCGGTAGCGCTGCTCGGAGTGCGCCGGGCTCAGCTCCAGGCCGCGCCGTGCCAGCAGCGCCAGCGCCTCGTCGTACAGACCCGGGGAACGCAGCGCCTCGACCAGCCCGTCCTGGGTGTCCGGCATGCCGTCGTACATCGTCAGCAGGGCGGCGTTCTTGTTGCCGAGCAGGAACTCCAGGTGCAGGAAGGCCGCGGACTGGAAGCCGGAGGCCTCGCCGAACAGCGAGCGGAAGGAGTTGAACTCCTGCGGCGTCATGGTGCCCAGCAGGTCCCAGGACGCCACCAGCACGTCCTGGGCGTGGGTGCCCCGGCGCAGCGCGGCGAGCGCGGTGGGCAGGTCGTCCTCGCGCAGCGCCTGCCGGGCGATCGTCCACTCGTGCCGGATCAGGTCGAAGAGCAGCTCCATGACCTGGGTGGTGACGATGAACGACAGCTCGGCGGGCTCCTTGCTGCGCGGGTGCTGCAGGCTGTGCAGCTCGTCCAGCCGGACGTACTGGGCGTACGGGGTGCTCCGACCCGGCGTCCTGCCCCGACCGAACGACAGGTTGGGTGTCTCCACCGTGTCGTGCCCCATCCCGATGCCTCCTGATCCGTCCGGGCCCCTCGCCCGCTCCGGTGAACCAGACGGACTGCCTGGTTCCACCGGGTGCCCATTGTGCGGCGGGGGTGGCCCCCGCTTGAATGGTCGACGGACACCGCAACTGCCTTCGGAGCTGTCGTTCACGAGGCGTTCGGCGGATTCGCTTTACGAATGAAAACCACTTGATCCCGATCACCCGGGGAGCCCGCCATGGACGCCGTCGACCGCCGCCTGCTGGCCGAGCTGCAGGCCGACGCCCGGCTCTCGTACAACGAACTCTCCCGCCGGGTGAGCCTGTCCGCACCCGCGGTGGCCGAACGGGTCCGCCGCCTGGAGGCCGACGGGGTGATCAGCGGCTACCACGCCCACGTGGACCCGACCCGGGCCGGGCTGCCGATCACCGCGCTGGTGCAGATCCAGTGCTACGGCCCGCGCTGCGTGCTGCGCGACCCGGAGGTGGCGACCTGGCCCGAGGTGCTCCAGCTGCACCGGGTCACCGGCGGGGCCTGCTGCGTGCTGCTGGTCGCGGTGCCGACGATGGCCGAGTTCGAGGCGCTCTGCGACCGGCTCGGCGGGTACGGCCAGCCGGCCAGCTCGATGATCCTCTCCAGCCCGGTGCCGTGGCGGCCGCTGGCGCCGCGCTGACCGGGGCGCGCGGCCCTCGGCGAACGGTCGTGCCTGGCCCTGACGCCGACGTCAAGGAGTAGGTTCCACCGCATGTCGAACGAGCGCCACATCCTGCTGCTGCCGGGGAGTCTGCGGGCCGGCTCCACCAACGAGACCGTGCTGCGGACGGCTGCCGCCGTGGCCGCCGCCGCCCCGGGCCTGCGGACCACGTACTACACCGGGCTGGCCGAGCTGCCGCACTTCAACCCGGACCACGACACCGACCCGCTGCCCGGCCCGGTGGCCGCGCTGCGGGCCGCGATCGAGGCGGCCGACGCGCTGCTGATCTGCACGCCCGAGTACGCCGGGACGCTGCCGGGCTCGTTCAAGAACCTGCTGGACTGGACGGTCGGCGGCGTGGAGATCTCGGACAAGCCGGCCGCCTGGATCAACGCCGCCGGGCCCGGCCGCGGAGGGGGCGCCGAGGCGACCCTGCGCACCGTGCTCGGCTACACCGGCGCGGCCGTGGTGGACGAGGCCTGCGTCCGGATCCCGCTGGAGCGCGGGGCGGTCGGCCCGGACGGGCTGGCCGCCGACCCGCAGGTGCGCGAGCGGATCGGCGAGGTGCTGGCGAGGCTGGCGGCGGCCTGAACGGCGGCCTGAACGGCGGCCTGAACGGCGGCCTGAACGGCGGCCTGAACGGCGGCCTGAACGGCGGCCTGAACGGCGGCCTGAACGGCGGCCCGGCCGATGGCCCGGCCGCCCCGACCTGCGGCCGGGGCGGTCGGGGCCGGGTTCAGTGCGCCTCGGGCACGGGCACCCCGAGCCCGGCCAGGCCCGCCAGGACCAGCTCCACGCCGACCGCCGCCAGCAGCAGCCCGAGCAGCCGGGACAGCACCTCCAGCGAGGTCCGGTGGGTGCGCCGCATCAGCGGTGCCAGCAGGGCCACGCAGACGTAGTTGATCACCGTGACGGCCACGTACGCCGCGGCGACGGTGGCCTTCCAGGCCCAGTCGTCCCGGTTGAGCGAGGCGACCAGCACGGCGGAGACCGCGAGCGGGCTGGCGATGTACGGCAGCAGCAGTTCGCGGATGCCGTCCACCAGCGGGTTCGAGAGGTGCTCGTCCTCCTCGCTGCTGCCGCCGAGGTGGACGCCGAAGACCAGCGCGACCGCGTAGACGAAGAAGATCAGCCCGCCCGCCAGCTGCAGCGACTGGTCGCTGATGTGGAAGAGGGTGCTGACCTCGTCCGCCGTGAACCCGAGCACCAGGCCGATCACCGCCGAGATGACCGTGCTCCACGCCGCCAGCCGCCGCAGCTCCCGGGTGCTGCGGGTGGTGGCCAGACGGGCGAAGGCCAGCAGGGTCTTCGGGGGGCCGACCACGGCGAAGAAGGTGATGAACGCGCTGCTCAGGTTGAAGACGAACATGCGCCCAGCATGACCGCGGCACCGCGGGCGGCCGGTCCGCCACGCCCCGCGGCCGGGCGTGGCGTGCGTCTCGCCGGCCCGCGCCGCATCCCCGTCAACGGTTCATTCCCGATCGGGGGTGAATTCGCCCGGATGGCGGCTCCGGCTCGAACGCACGGGCGGTCTCGGTTGCTATGGAGGGAGGACCGCCACGCCGGCGGCCCCACCGGCACGACCGTCGGCACGACCACCGGCAGCGGCCACCGGCGGGGACACTCCGCCGCGGAATCGAGGATGCGACATGTGCCTGAACCGTAAGGACCTGGGCCTGCTGGCCCTGCGCAGCGCGGTCGGCGGGGTGCTGATCGCGCACGGCACCCAAAAGCTGTTCGGCTGGTTCGGGGGCGGCGGCCTGGAGGGCACCACCCAGGCGATGGACCACATGGGCTTCCACCCGGCCCGGCAGAGCGCGATCGCGGCCGGGCTCGGCGAGGCGGGCGGCGGCGCGCTGCTGGTCGCCGGGCTGGCCACGCCGGCGGCCGGCGCGGTGGTGGCCGGGACGATGGCGACCGCCGTGGCGGTGCACGCCCCGGCCGGCTTCTTCGCCATGGGCGGCGGCTACGAGTACCCGGCCTTCCTCGGTGCGACCGGGCTGGCGATCGGCCTGGCCGGCGCCGGGCGGTACTCGCTGGACCACGCGACCGGCCACGTCTTCGACCGGCCCTGGCTGGGCGTGCTGTCCTTCGTGGCGAGCGCGGCCGGCGCGTACGGCGTGGTGGCGCGGCGCCGGCACGTGGTGCGGCTGCGCGAGGAGCGGGCCGCGGTGGAGGCGGACGAACAGGAGGGCTCCGGGCTGTCCTGACGGGCCGAGGCCGGGGCGGGCCGGCAGTCGGGCCGCGCGGTCGGGCCGGGTGGTCCGGCCGCGTCGTCGGGCCGCGCGCGTCACCCGGAGGCAGCAGCCCTGCTGGCGGCTGCCCCCGGGGCCTCGGAGGGTGGGCGGGAGGCGGGCCGGACAGCCCGGCGCCGACCGGAACCGGCCGACCGGAATCGAGGGACCGCATGGACCGCCAGTCGCACACCCGGGTCACCGCGCCGGGCGCGGGAGCCGCTGCCCGGGGCGCGAGGGTCACCGCCCCGGGTGCCGGGGCCGCTGCCACGGGTGCGAGGGTCACCGCCCAGGACCTGGACGTGTCACCGCTGCGCCGTCGACGACCCGCCGTGGCAGGGGTGTTGACGGCGGCGCTGGTCGGCGCGGCCGCGCTGGCGGGCTGCTCCTCCGGGCAGAGCGCGAGCAGTGTGGCCTCCCAGGCGGTGTCCGCGGCGGAGAAGGGCGCGAGCGCCGCCGCCTCCGCCGCCTCGGCGCTGGCCTCGGCGGCCGGCGGGGCGGGTTCGGCGCTGGCCTCGGTGGCGAGCGGGGCGGGTTCGGCCCTGGCGTCGGCGGAGGCGCGGGCCTCGGAGGCGGTGTCGGCGGCCTCCTCGGCGGTGTCCGGGGTCAAGGGCGGGCTGGACGCCAAGGGTGACGTGACGGTCGGGGCGGTGACCACCGGCACGGACAACAGGACCCAGGTGCAGCTGACCGTCACCAACCACGGTCAGCAGTCGTACAAGTACGTGATCCAGGTGAACTTCACCGACGAGTCCGGCAAGGTGGTCGACGCCACCGCGGTGACCGTCCCGGAGCTGGCCGCCGGGCAGAGCGTCCAGGCGGCCGCGCGCAGCAACCGGGAGCTCTCCGGCACGGTCAAGGCCGACGTGGCCAACGCGATCCGGTACTGACGCCCGGTACTGAAGCCAGGTACTGACGCCCGGTCGGAGCGGGGGCGGAACCTTAAGCGGAACTCAAGGCCCAACAGGACCCCTTGACGGGCGAGTTGGTCTAGTCCATTTTTATGCCCAGGTGCAGGGAGCCCCTGAACCGGCGTCGACGGCCTCGTGCCGCCGGCGCCGGTTCGGCACATCCCGGTGTCCCGTCATGGCCCGAACCGCACGATTCCCCACCCCTTCCTGTCATGTCCCGGTCGTTCGGCCCCACCCCGGACGCGCGCCCCCGGGGCGGCGGGAAACCTCCCCCACAACCAGGAGTCACGTACGCATGCTGCGCTCACGCATCGAAAGGGCCGGGACCCCGGCTCCGCAGGGCGGCCGCCGACGCCGTCCGAAGAGCCTGGCCGCCGTCGCGGCCGGCACCGCCGCCTCCGTCCTGCTCGGCGCGGGCCTCGCGCTGTCCGGCGGCGGCGCGGCCAACGCCGCGACCACCAACTCCACCGGCGCGCCCGCCACCAGCGGCGGCATCAAGGTGGCCTACTTCGACCAGTGGTCGATCTACGCGAACGGCTACTACCCCAAGACGATCCAGGACACCGGTGTGGCCGGGAAGCTGGACTACCTGATCTACGACTTCGCCAACATCCACCCGACCGACCTGGGGTGTTTCGAGGCCACCAAGGCCGCCGACACGAACGACAACAACCCCAACGCGGGCGACGGCGCGGGCGACGCGTTCGCCGACTACCAGAAGAGCTTCGGCGCGGACATCTCGGTCGACGGCGTCGGTGACGTCTGGAACCAGCCCGTCGCGGGCAACTTCAACCAGCTGAAGAAGCTGAAGGCGAAGAACCCCAACCTCAAGGTCCTGATCTCGCTGGGCGGTTGGACCTACTCCAAGTACTTCTCGGCGGCGGCCGCCACGGACGCCTCGCGCAAGCACCTGGTGTCGTCGTGCCTCGACATGTTCATCAAGGGCAACCTGCCATCCGATGCCGGCTACGGCGGCCCGGGCTCGGCGGCCGGCATCTTCGACGGCGTCGACATCGACTGGGAGTACCCGGGCGGAGGCGGCCACACCGGCAACATCTCCAGCCCGGCCGACAAGCAGAACTTCACGGCGCTGCTGAAGGAGTTCCGCACCCAGCTGGACGCGCAGGGCAAGACCGACGGCAAGACCTACGCCCTGTCGGCCGCGGTCGGCGCCGGCCAGGACAAGATCATGAACGTCGAGACCGACAAGATCGGTCAGTACCTGACCTTCCTCGACGTCATGACCTACGACATGCACGGCGGTTGGGACGCGCAGGGCCCGACGAACCACCAGGCCCCGCTCTACTCCGGCCCGAACGACCCGTCGACCCCGGCCAAGCCGGGCAACGGCAAGTACTCGATCGACAACGCCGTCAAGGCGTGGACGGTCGGCGACGCGCAGTACGGCATCCCCGGCGGATTCCCCGCCAACAAGATCAACATGGGTGTGCCGTTCTACTACCGCGGCTGGACCGGCGTGAAGGACAACGGCAAGCACGGCCTCTTCCAGCCCGCCGCCAGCCCGGCGGCCGGCGCGGCGATGTCCGGCAACGTCCCCGGCATCCAGATGTACAAGGAGCTCGCGGGCTTCGTCGACAACCCGTCCAGGACCTTCTGGGACGACGACGCCAAGGCCACGTACTTCTACGACGGCAACACCTTCTGGAGCGGTGAGGACACCAAGTCGATCCAGGCCAAGCTCGACTACGCGCACTGCAACGGCCTCGGCGGCTCCTTCGCCTTCTCGCTCTACGACCTCGGCACCCGGACCGGGCTGTTCGACACGATGGTGAACGCCACCAACGGCTCCGCCGCGGCCTGCCCGGCCCCGCCGACCGGCACGCCGACCCCGACCCAGACGCCGACCGGCACCCCGACGGGCACCCCCACCGGTACGCCGACCGGCACCCCGACCGGCACCCCGACCTCGCCGGCCACCTGCTCGGCCGCCCCGAGCTGGGACCCGAACACCACCTACGCGGCCGGCGGCACCAAGGTCTCGTGGAAGGGCCACTACTACACCAACAAGTGGTGGACCAAGGGCGAGGACCCGAGCCTGAGCGGCCAGTGGGGCGTCTGGACCGACAACGGTCCCTGCTGACGACCCGAACCACCGGATGACCGGGGCCCCGACGGGCCTCCGCGGCACCCGAACGGGTCCGGCCCGCCGGGGGAGCACCCCCGGCGGGCCGGACCTCCGCCGTTCCTGCGGGCCGGGCGGCGGCCCGCCCGGCCGCTCAGACCTTGGCGTAGGCGACCGAGATCGAGGTCGACGAGCTGGTGATCACCAGGTTGTCCGCGCCCCGCTCGGCGAGGCCCGAGCCGCCCCCCGTGGAGGTGACCTCGAAGCCCGCGGCCTTGAGTGCCGCCTGGTACTTGTCGTAGTCACCGGCGGTGGCCTCGCAGGTGATGATGTAGGCGCCGTCCGCCCCGTTGACCAGGGTGATCTTCCCCGGCGGGAGCGGTATGTCGGCGGGCAGGCCGGCCGGCCGGGTCTTGCCGTTCTGGACCGCTCCGGCGGGCGGGGTCGCGCCCGCCGGCGGGGCGGCGGGGGTCGTGGCAGGGGCGGCCGGGGCGGAAGCCGGCTGTGAGGCGCTCGGGGCGCTCGGGGTGGCCGCCGGTGCGGAGGAGACCGCGGCCGGGGCGGTCGGGGAGCTCGTCGCCGCGGTGCTCGCGGCGGCGGTGGAGGAGCTGTCGTCGTTGCAGGCGGTGAGCGCGAGCCCGGCCACGACCAGGGTGGCGAGCAGGGCGGAGGTGCGCTTGAGCGGCATGGTGTGAGCCAATCGTGTGACGGTGCCTCAGTGGTTCCGGGCGCCAGGCAGAGTGGCACACGAAAGGCCGGATGCCAACGGAATTCCGTCGGTCCGGCCTTCCTCCGGCGCTCAGTCCAGGTCGGCGGTGCGGCCGAGGGCGTCGGGCTGGGTCTCCTCGATCCGCCGCAGCATCCGGGCCAGCAGGCCGGAGAGCGCGGTGCGCTCGGGGCCCACGACGTCCTGGAGCAGCTCCTCCTCGAACACCGCCGCCATCCGCATCGACTCCAGCCACTTGTCGCGGCCGGTCTCGGTCAGCTCGATGATCACCCGCACCCGGTTGGACTCGTCCCGCTCCCGGGTGACGAGGCCGTCGGCCACCATCCGGTCGATCCGGTGCGTCATCGCCGCCGGGGTGAGTCCGAGCCGCTTGGCCAGCTCGCCCGGCCCCAGCCGGTACGGGCTGCCGGCGACCACCAGGGCCTTGAGCACCTCCCACTCGGCGGACGTGATTCCGAGCACGGTCAGCTGCCGGTCGTACGCCACGCCCATCCGCCGGGAGACCCGGTTGAGGGTCTGCACGATGGTCTCCACCTGGGGGTCCACGGTGGGGAACTCCCGCTGGTAGAGCGCCACTTGCTCGGCGATTCCGAGCTCCAGGGGGGTGGCCGGTGCGGGCTTTCCGGCAGCCGGCGCCGGCTTGTCCGTAGTCATGCGGACCAGTGTCGCACGAGCGTGCACCCCTTAAGCCTTTGACTCCGCAGCCTTCTGGTGCTAAGACTTTATCTCGTCAAACTTTAGCTCTGAAATCTTCTGGACTTAAGAGTATCCAGTCGAAGCCAGGAAGGGATGTGCACGGTGGTCGGCACGGTGAAGCAGCGGAGGCAGCGTCGCGGGGCGGGTGGCCCGCTGCGCCGCGTCCAGATCGGCAACGCGCTCAGTGCGTTCGGCAGCGGGTTCACGATGCCGTACATGTTCGTGTACGTGGACCAGGTGCGTGGCCTGGGCTCGCTGGCGGCCGGGATGGTGTTCACCGTCTTCGCGCTGGCGGCCCTCGCCGTGCTGCCGTTCACCGGGCGCGGCATCGACAGGTACGGCCCCCGCCCGGTGCTGCTGGCCGGTACGGCGCTCGCCGCCACCGGCGCGTTCGCCTTCGGCCACGCCACCGGCACCCCGGCCCTGCTGGTCTCCTCCTTCCTGTTCGGCGCGGGTGTCACCACCTGCCAGCCGGCGCTGGCCACGATGATCGTCCGCTGCTCGACGGCGGCGACCCGCTCGCACGCCTTCGCGCTGCAGTTCACCCTGGTCAACCTGGGCATGGGCATCGGCGCGCTGGTCGGCGGGCAGATCGTCGACGTCACCGACCCGGCCAGCCTCACCCGGCTGTTCACGATCGAGGCGGCGACCTTCCTCGGCCTGGCCCTGGTCACCGGCACGGCCCGGATGCCGCGGTTCCAGCTGAGCGCCGTCCACGAGAAGGGCGACGGCCCGACCGGCCTGCGCGCGCTGGTCGCCGACAAGGCGATGCTGCGGCTCTGCCTGCTCGCCGGGCTGATCTTCTTCACCTGCTACGGCCAGTTCGAGTCCGGTGTGGCGGCCTTCGCCACCGACACCGTCGGCACCGCGCCCTCCACCCTGGGCTTCGCGATCGGCGCCAACGCGCTGACCATCGTGGTGCTGCAGATGTTCATGGTGCGGATCACCGCGCGCCGCCGCCGCACCACTGCGATGGCCGCGGCCGGCCTGGTCTGGCTCGGCGCCTGGGCGATGGCCCTGGTGGCCGGCCTGATCCGGACCGAGACCATGGCCGCCACGGTCGCCATCGTCTCGATCTACGCCCTCTTCGGCGTCGGCGAGTCGCTGCTCGCGCCCACCATGGGCCCGATGGTGGCGGACCTCGCCCCGGCCCGGCTGCTCGGCACCTACAACGCCGGCTACTCCCTGGTGAAGCAGATCGCGATCGCGGTCGGCCCGGCCGTCGGCGTGCTGCTGGTCGGCTCCGGCACCTGGCCGCTCTACCTGGCGGCGATGGCGGGCTCGACGCTTCTGATCGTCGCCCTGGCGCTGCGGCTGCGCCCGCACCTCACGCCGGAGCAGGACAACGCCGCCCCGGCCGTGGTCCACGCCGTCCCGGTCCGGGAGCTGCAGACCGCCGCGTGACGAAAGGGCACGTGCGAGCGTGTGAAACGGGCGCCGACCAGGTCACCTGGTCGGCGCCCGTCGCGCTTGGCTTCGCGACCACCGCCACATAGTGTCAGTGGCTGTTGACCGCCCGGACCAGGCCGCAGCGCCGGGCCCGGGCAGAGCAGACAGGCGAATCGGCGAGGCTATGACGCAAGCGGCGCTCACGCACCCCCCGGCGGCCCCGGCCCCGGCCGACCCCGCACCGGCCCCGCGCGGGGGCGTGGTCCGCTGGGCGGCCGACCGCTCCGGGTGGCTCGGGCCGATCGGCGTCGCGATCTTCGCCGGGCTGCTGCGGTTCTGGAACCTCGGCTACCCCAACGCCTTCGTCTTCGACGAGACGTACTACCCCAAGGATGCCTGGTCGCTGCTCCGACAGGGCTACGAGGCCAACTGGCCCGACCACGCCAACGCCGACATCCTGGCCGTCCCGCAGTCCATCCCGCTCGGCTCCGCGCCCGAGTTCATCGCGCACCCGCCGCTCGGCAAGTGGGTGATGGCGATCGGCGAGCAGCTGTTCGGACTGCACCCCTTCGGCTGGCGGTTCATGACGGCGCTGCTCGGCACCCTCACCGTGCTGATGCTGGCCCGGATCGGCCGCCGGCTCTTCGGCTCCACCCTGATCGGCTGCACCGCCGCGCTGCTGATGTCGGTGGACGGCCTGGCGCTGGTGATGAGCCGGGTGGGCCTGCTCGACGGCATCCAGATGTTCTTCGTGCTCGGCTCCTTCGGTGCCCTGCTGATCGACCGCGACCACGCCCGCGCCCGGCTCGCCGAGGCCGCCGACGGCGACACCGTCCGGCTCGGGTGGCGCCCCTGGCGGATCGCCGCCGGGGTGCTGATCGGCGCGGCCTGCGCGGTCAAGTGGAACGGCGCCCCGATCCTCGCCGCCTTCGGCATCCTGACCGTCCTGTGGGACCAGGCCGGCCGCCGCGGGGCGGGCGCCCGCCGTCCGTGGCGCTCCATGCTGCGCCGGGACGCCGGGCCCGCCCTCCTCGCCATGGTGGGCTCCGCCCTGGTGGTGTACGTCGGCGCCTGGGGCGGCTGGCTGCTCAGCGGCGGCAGCGGCGAGGGCGGCTACGACCGGCACTGGGCCGACGGCCGCGCCGGGCTCTCCCCGGACAGCTTCCTCGGCGTCCCGCTGCCGCAGGTGCCGATGAGCTGGGTGCCCGCCCCGCTGCGCAGCCTGTGGCACTACCACTCGCAGATGTACGACTTCAACACCGGCCTGAGCACCCCGCACACCTACCAGTCCAACCCCTTCGCCTGGCTGGTCGACGGTCGCCCGGTCTCCATGTACTGGGAGCAGATCCCGAACGGGACCCGCGGCTGCACCTCCTCCGGCGGCTGCGCGGCGCAGATCCTGGGCCTGGGCACGCCGTTCCTCTGGTGGGCGGCCTGCTTCGCGCTGGTTTACCTGCTGTGGCGCTGGTTCTTCCGGCGGGACTGGCGCTCCGGCGCGGTGCTGTGCGCGGTGGCCGGGATCTACCTGCCCTGGTTCCGCTACCAGGAGCGGACGATCTTCTCCTTCTACATGGTCGTGCTCGTGCCGTTCCTGTGCCTGGCCGTCGCCCAGATGCTCGGGGCGATCCTCGGCCCGCCCGGATCCAGCCCCCGGCGCCGCCGGATCGGCGCGATCGGGGCGGGGGCCGTCGTGCTGGCGATCGTCGGCTGCTTCGCCTTCTTCTACCCGCTGTACACGGCGGAGGTGATCCCGATGTCGTCCTGGCAGGACCGGATGTGGTTCACCAGCTGGATCTGATGGACCTCGCGGCGTCCGGCGGCCAGCTGCTGCCGGTCACGCCGGTGCTCGGGGTGGTCACCGCTGTGCTGCTGCTGGCCGCCGTCGCGGTGGCCGGGCGGGGGCAGCTCGGCCACGGGCACGCGGTGCTGCGGGCCGGGCTGCGCGCGGTGGTGCAGCTGGCGGCCGTCGCCGCGGTGATCACCTGGGTGGTCGGCTCGCTGTGGTGGTCGGCGCTGTTCGTGGTGCTGATGTTCGGCGTCGCGGTGCGCACCGCCGGGCGGCGGATGACCCCGGGGCCGGGCTGGGTTTGGGCGGCCGCGCCGATCGGGGCCGGGGTGCTGCCGGTGCTCGCCCTGCTGCTGGGCGTCGGGCTGCTGCCGCCGAAGGGCCTGTCCGTCATCCCGGTGGCGGGCATCCTGATCGGCGGCGGGCTCACCGCGACCTCGCTGGCCGGGCGGCGCGCCCTGGACGAGCTGCGGCTGCGGCGCGGGGAGGTGGAGGCGGCGCTGGCGCTCGGCTTCGAGGAGCGCGACGCACGGCTGGAGATCTGCCGCACGGCCGCGGCGACCTCGCTCGTCCCGGCCCTGGACCAGACCCGTACGGTCGGCCTGGTCACCCTGCCCGGCGCCTTCGTCGGGATGCTGCTCGGCGGGGCCTCGCCCGTCCAGGCGGGAGCGGTGCAGCTGTTCGTGCTGGTCGGGTTGCTGGCGGTGGAGTCGGTGGCGATCGTGGTGGTGCTGGAACTGGTCGGCCGGGGCCTGGTGACGGCGGGGGAACCGGGCGAAGGCCGATGACGGCCGGGAGCCGGGAGCCGGGAGCCGGCGGCCGCCGGAGCCGGACACCGGAAGGCGTCGGGTACCCTTGGGGGCGTTGAAGGGGAGTAGCCCTCCACCGGACCGTCGACATACTGGCCCCCAGGGGCCCGGCGCCCGGGGCACCGCTCGTAGAGCGTTGCCGGCGAGACCTTCGGCCGCAGTGCTGTGACCATGACCAGTGCTGTCGGGCCGAAGCGTCCCCTGACGGAGCTGCGACGGCCGGGCAGCCCGACCGAGGAACCTCCCTTGATGAGTGAGCGAAGCGAACGAGCCGTCGACGGGCGCGTCCGTGCGAACGTCCCCGCCGAGCGAAACGAGGCGGGCGCATGAGCCTGACCGTTGCCGTGTTGACGTTCGGCATCATCTTCCTGGCCGAACTGCCGGACAAGACCGCGCTGGCCAGCCTGGTGCTCGGCACCAAGTACCGGGCGAGCTACGTCTTCGCCGGCATCGCCGCCGCCTTCGCCCTGCAGGTGGGCATCGCACTGGTCGCCGGGCACCTGCTGTCGCTGCTGCCGCACCGCTGGGTGGAGCTCGTCACGGGCGTGCTCTTCCTGGCGGGCGCGGCGATGCTGCTGTTCCACGGCGGCGGGGACGAGGACGAGCACGCGGCCAAGGAGCCGTCCTCGAACAGCTTCTGGAAGGTGGCCGGGGCCAGTTTCGTGGTCGTCGCGATCGCCGAGTTCGGTGACCTGACCCAGATCATGACCGCCAACCTGGCCGCCAAGTACGCCGATCCGCTGGCCGTCGGCCTCGGCTCCTGGCTGGCGCTCTGCGCCGTCGGCGGGATCGCCATCGTGGGCGGACAGAAGCTGCTCAAGTACGTGCCGATGAAGCTGATCATCCGGGTGGCGGCGGCGATCATGCTGGTACTGGCGGCCGTCAGCATCGGCGGGGCGATCACCGGCTGACGTCCCGGGAGCGGCGAACGGGCGGCGCCCGCCGATCGGCGGGCGCCGCCCGTTTCGGGTGTCCGGGGGTCAGCAGCCCGGGTCGGCGGAGAGGACGGCCTGGGTCTTGGGACCGTAGAAGCCGTTCTCGCCCTTGATCCGGTTCTCGCGCTGGTAGCTGCTGAGCACCGATTTGGTCCAGTCGTCGAAGGTGCCGGAGATGATCGACTTGTCGACGAATCCGCATTCGGCGGCGTAGAGGCGCTGCTGCATGTCCCGGACGTCGGGCCCCACCATCCCGACCTGCAGCACCCGCGGGGTGGGCGTGGGGGTCGGGGTGGGCGTCGGCGTCGGGGTGGGGGTCGGCGTGGGAGTCGGGGTGGGCGTCGGCGTCGGAGTGGGGGTCGGCGTCGGAGTGGCCGTCTTCGTCGGCGTCGGCTTGCGGCTGGGCGTCGCCGATGGGCTCGGCGCCTCACTGGTCGGCGCCGGCGTGGTCGCGGTGGGGACCGCCGAGGGGGCCGGGTCCACCGGCGCGGGCGCCAGGGTGGTGGTCGGCAGCGGCTTCGCCTGCTCGGCGTCCGGCTCGGAGGAGGGCGTCACGGCGTACGCGACGCCGATGGTGAGCGCCACCAGCGCGGCGCCGACGCCGACGAGCAGCCCCTTGCGCTCGGTCAGCGGGTTCCGGGCGGCCTGGTCGGCCGCCCGGCGTGCGGCCCGTCCGCCGGTGTCCGGCGCGTCGGGCCCGGCGGGGGCGTTGTCGAAGGGGAACAGGCCGATCTCTTGCCCGGCCCCGTACCCGGCCTCGTGTCCGGCCCCGTACCCGTTGCCGCCGTACCCGTTTTCGTACCCGTTGCCGTGCCCGCCGGCGTGCTGTCCGGGGGCCTGCGGCGGCCCGGCCGCGTACGCGCCCGGCCCGGGGGCCGGCACCGGGGGCAGCACCGCGGTCGCGTGGGCGTCGGCGTCCGGGCGGAGCGGGGGCTGCCCGGCGTGGACCGGCGGCAGCACCGTGGTCGCGTAGGCGTCCGCGTCCGGCCCGAGCGGCGCGGTGACCGGCCTGCCCGGAGCGAACGGCTGCCCCGGTGCGGTGGGCGGCAGCACGGTGGTCGCGAACGGGTCCACGGTCGGGGCGTGCGCCGGGGCCTCCTCGGCCACCTGGTCGGCGGTCTGGGGGACGTACGGGCGGACCAGCGGCGGGCCCTCGATGTGGGGGAGGACGGCGGTCTCGGTGAGGCTCGGGTCCGGGACACAGCCGCACCCGGCTGAGCGTGCGGTGCCGCACGTCGGGCAGTGCTGGTCCGGCATCGGCCGGTCCTCCTCGGTTTCGGGTCGTACTCGTGTGCGGTTCCGGTGGCGTCCGGGCGGGGCCCCGGGCGCACGATCGCGCCTGATTATGCAGGACTGCCCGGAGGGTGGACAGGGGCGTCCGACCCGCCGCGGGGGTGTTGTGCCGGTTGGTGCCGGTTGGCCCCTCCGAGAACGTCCCGAGACCGCTCCGACGCCGCCCCGAGACCGCCCCGGAGAGCTCCTCCGGGGAACGCCCCGGACGCCGTGGACGTCCCCGGTGCTTACGTTCGGCTCAATCCGGAGGAACAAAACGGGGCGAATCTGCCAGCATGGTGAGCTGGGAGTGATCATCCGCACGGGCAGCCAGCCGGGGCCCGCGACCCCACGGAGACGCCATGCCCACGGAGACGCCATGACGGATCCGCCCGCCGCGTCCGACCGGAGCCCGGCGGGCGAGCCCGGCCCGCCGACGGCCGCCGTCCCCAACCTCTGGGTGCCGATCGGCGCGCTGCTGCTGGCGATGCTCCTCGCCGCCCTCGACCAGACCATCGTCTCCACCGCGCTGCCCACCATCGTCAGCGACCTCGGCGGCCTCGACCACCTCTCCTGGGTGGTCACTGCCTACATGCTGGCCGCCACCGCCGCGACCCCGCTCTGGGGCAAGCTCGGCGACATGTACGGCCGGAAGCGCTTCTTCCAGGCCTCCATCGTGATCTTCCTGCTCGGTTCGGTCCTGTGCGGGATCGCGCAGGACATGGGCGAGCTGATCGCCTTCCGGGCGCTGCAGGGGCTGGGCGGCGGCGGGCTGATGGTGCTCTCCCAGGCGATCGTCGGCGACCTCGTCCCACCCCGGGACCGCGGCCGCTACCAGGGCCTGTTCGGTGCCGTGTTCGGCGTCACCAGCGTGCTCGGGCCGCTGCTCGGCGGACTGTTCGTCGACCACCTCAGCTGGCGCTGGGTCTTCTACGTCAACCTGCCGATCGGCGTCGTCGCCCTGGTGGTGATCGCCGCGGTGCTGCACGGGCGGGAGGTGCGGCGCGAGCACCGGATCGACTACCTCGGCACCGCCCTGATCGCCGCCGTCGCCACCTGCCTGGTGCTGATGACCTCGCTCGGCGGCACCACCTGGGCCTGGAGCTCCTGGCAGATCGTCGGCCTCGGCGTGCTCGGGCTGGTGCTGCTGGTCGCCTTCGTCGAGGTCGAGCGGACGGCGGTGGAACCGGTCCTGCCGCTGCGGCTGTTCCGCTCGCGGACCTTCAGCCTGGTCGCGGTGATCTCCTTCGTGGTCGGCTTCGCGATGTTCGGCGCGCTCACCTACCTGCCGACCTACCTGCAGGTGGTCAAGCAGGTCTCGCCCACCATGTCCGGCATCCACATGCTGCCGATGGTCCTGGGCATGCTGGTCACCTCGATCGGCTCCGGCCAGGTCGTCGCCCGCACCGGCCGCTACCGGGCCTTCCCGATCGCCGGTACGGCCGTCACGACCGTCGGGCTGCTGCTGCTCTCCCGGCTCGACGAGCACAGCAGCACCGCCGAGACGAGCTTCTGCTTCCTGGTCTTCGGCCTCGGGCTGGGCCTGGTGATGCAGGTCCTGGTGCTGATCGTGCAGAACTCGGTCGGCTACGAGGACCTCGGCGTGGCCACCGCGGGCGCGACCTTCTTCCGCTCCATCGGGGCCTCCTTCGGCGTCTCCATCTTCGGGACGGTCTTCGCGAGCGGGCTGCGGGACCGCCTCGCCGACGCCCTGGCGGGGGTGCCGCTGCCGTCCGGCCTCCAGCCCGAGGCGGTCACCACCGACCCCAGGGTCATCCCCCGGCTGCCCGCCGACGCCCAGGCGGCGGTCTACCACGCGTACGCCGAGTCGATCACCCGCGTCTTCCTGTACGCGGTGCCCGTCGCGGCGGTCGCCTTCGTACTGTCGCTCTTCCTGCGCGAGCAGAAGCTGCGGTCCACCGTCACCGCGCCGGACCTGAGCGAGTCCATCGGGCTGAACCCGGTGGAGCGCAGCTCCCTGGACGAGATCGCCCGCGCGCTGTCCGTGCTGAGCACCCGCGAGGCCCGGCGCGACCTCTTCGGGCGGATCACCGCCACCGCCGGGCTGGACCTGCTGCCCGCCTCCAGCTGGCTGCTCCTGCAGATGCACCAGCACGGCTCGGTCGAGCCGGCCGAACTGGCCGAGCGGCGGATCGTGCCGATCGCCGTCGTCGAGGCGGCCGTCCGGGAGGTGGAGGGCCGGGGGCTGGCCGCGCGGTCCGGCGGACTGCCGCTGCGGCTCACCGAGTCGGGCGAGGAGGTCGCGCTGCGGCTGGTCGCCGCCCGGCGCACCCAACTCGCCGACCTGCTGGAGGGCTGGGACGAGCAGCAGTACGCCGACCTCGCCGAGCTGCTGACCAGGCTCAGCTCCGCCCTCTGCGCCGACCTGCGGGACCGGCCCGATCCGGTCGGGCCGCAGCCGCCGTACCACGGTGAGGGGCGGTCGTTCTGACCGCGGCCGGGTGGGGCCGCTCCCCGGGGCCCGCTGTCCAGGTGGACGGTGCGCATCCGGATCCGGCGCTTCCGCAGGCTCACGGCGAGCCGAACCAGCGCGGGGTGTCGAGGCGGAACGGGTCGCCGGGGGCGAGTCGGCGCAGGCTGTCCTCCAAGTGCCGGAGCTCCTCCTCGCCGAGGGTGGCGGACCACTCGGCGCGCAGCTCGTCGAAGATCCGGGCCGAGCGGGCGAGGCAGTCCACACCCCGGTCGGTGAGCCGGACCACCTTGCGGCGGGCGTCGGCCGGGTCGCTGCCGCGCTCGACGTAGCCGAGCTGTTCGAGGTTCTCGACGGTCTTGCCCGCCGCCTGCTTGGAGACGCCGAGGCGTCGGCCGAGTTCGACGGCGGTGGTGCCGTGCGGGCCGATCGCCTGGAAGACGAAGCCGTGCATCGGGCGGAGGTCCGGATGTCCCTCGCGGGCGATCCGCTCGTGCAGCTCGTCGATGATCGTCCGGAAGGCGAGGAGCAGGCGCAGCGGCAGCTCGAAGCCGGGCGGGGCGGGTTCACTTGACACGATAGACAACCTCATTGACCATATAGACAACTTCGTTGTCCATATTAGGGGGTTCCTTCGTCATGCCTGTCATCCGCCTCTCCGACGCCCGCCGCTCCGAGACCCCGAACGCCGTCATGACCACCTTCGCCTCGCCCACCCAGGGCTCGACGTCGCTGGCGCTGTGGCGGGTCGAGATGCGACCCGGCACCCAGGGCCCGCTGCACGCCATGGACGCCGAGCAGATCTGGACCTTCCTCGCCGGGTCCGCCACGGTGGAACTCGCGGGCGAAACCGGCGTGTTGGCCGCCGGCGACACCCTCGTCCTCCCCGCCGACGAGGCCCGCCGGATCACCACCGACGAGGGCTTCACCGCCGTCGTCGCCTCCACCTCGCCCTCCCGCGCCTACAACCCCGACGCCGTCACCCCCGACGGCGCCTGCGCCATGGCCCCGCGCGACGCCGAGCGCGTCCTCCCGGCATGGATCGCCTGAGCGGCGGGAGGCGGGTCCGCCCGGTGTGAGGTGTAGGAGACTGCTGGCAGTGACCGAGCCGGCGGCCGCACGCGGGGCCCCGGCGGACCAGTAAGGAGCGGCATGTCCGTCGTCAAGATCAACGTACTGACGGTGCCGGCCGAGCAGCGCGAGGTGCTGGAGCAGCGCTTCGCCTCGCGGGCCGGCGCGGTGGAGAACTCGGACGGCTTCGAGTGGTTCGAGCTGCTCCGCCCGGTCGAGGGCACCGAGCAGTACCTGGTCTACACCCGCTGGCGCAGCGAGGAGGACTTCCAGGCGTGGATGGAGGGTCCGATGAAGTCGGCCCACCAGGGCGGCGGTGAGGGCGAGGCCCCGAAGCGGCCGGCCGCCTCCGGCTCCACGCTGTGGTCCTTCGAGGTCGTCCAGTCGGCCGGGCCCAAGGGTGCCTGAGTCAGTACCTGCCGGCGGTGGTCGGTAGTCGGTAGTTCGTCCTTCGGGCCCTTCCCCTGGTGGGGGAGGGCCCGAAGTGCTTCCCGGCTGCCCGCGGTGGTGGCGGGGTGGGCGGTTGCCCGGCTGCCGGGGCCCGATTCGCCGTAGTGCGGGAAGGGTTGGGGCTGGGGTCACTCGATCTGGGTGGCGGCCCATTCGGCCCAGTCGCGGCGCATGGCGTTGAAGCGCAGGCCGTACTCCAGGGCGATCCGGCCGACGGAGAGGCCGTCCTCGCCCCAGTCGATGGTGTCGGCCAGGGCGGCGAGGTCGGCGTGTTCGCGGGCGGAGAGGTCGGCCAGGCAGGTGAGGTAGTCGCGGGCCTGGCCGGGGGTGAGGACGCCGAGGAAGAAGACCCTGAGCAGGATGTCGCTGCGGGTGTTGCGGGGACCGTTAGAACCCGCACCCCGGGCGAGGCCGTGTTCGTCCCGGCGGGGACGGGAACGCCGGTCGGCCCGGGCGCCGGTTCAGCCGGCTCACCCGGATGGCTCATGACGTACGTTCATGACGCCCGCACCGAACGCAGTGACCTCGTCGTCCTGGCCGCCGACGACCTCGCCGCCCCGCCGGTCGCCACCGTGCACCTCCCGGCCCGGGTGCCGTTCGGCTTCCACGGCAACTGGCTCGCCGATGCCCCGGCCTGAGAGAGGGGACGGCTCAGGCTGAGGGCGTGCCAGGCCGGGCAGGCGCATGACGCGGGCTCATGACGCGGGCTCATGACGCGGGCTCATGACGCGGGCTCATGGCGCCGCGGGCTCATGAGGCGGGCTCATGGCGCCGCGAGCTTATGCCGAGACTGCATACAAGACCTCGCGCAGGCCGGGTACGGTCTCGCGGTCGGCCCGCCAGACGAGGCGCAGGTGCAGCGGCGGGGGATCGAGCGGGAGGCGCACCAGGGTGCCGGCGGCGAGCTGGTCGTGGACGGCGAACTCGGGCAGCAGCGCGATGCCGAGGCCCTGTTCGGCGCAGGCGCGGGTGACGGCGACGCCGCCGGTGCGGACGCGGTCGAGGTCGTGGCCGAGCAGTCGCTCGCCGGCCAGGTGGAAGGAGCAGGCGGGGGTGTTGACCAGGAGGCGCCGGCCGCGCAGGCTCTCGCGCGTGAGGGCGGTGGCGTCGGCGAGCGGGTCGGTGGGGGCGGCGACCAGGGCCAGCGGGACGTCCTGCAGGTCGACGTGGTCGAGCGGGGCCGGCGGCAGGTAGAAGCCGAGTTCGCCGAGCGGCCCGGCGGTGTCCAGGATCAGTGCCGCCTCCAGCGCCCCGGCCGCGACCCCGCCGAGCAGGCCGTCCCGGGCGGTGTCGGTGTGCAGGGATATCTCCAGGTCGGGCCGGCGCTCGGCGAGACGGGCCAGGACGGCGGGCACGTGGGTGGCCGCGATGGTCTCCAGCGCGCCGAGCCGCAGCCGGGCGCGGGCGGCGACCACCTCCCGCCGCGCCTGTTCGGCCTGGTCCAGCAGCCTCCGGGACCACGGCAGCAGCCGCTCCCCGGCCGACGTGAGGGTCATGCCGCGCGGTGCCCGTTCGAACAACTCGGTGTCCAGACTCCGCTCCAGCGTGCGGATCTGCTCCGAGACGGAGGACGGGGCGAGCCCGAGCGCGACGGCCGCGCCGGTGACGGTGCGGTGGGCGACGACGGCCTCGAAGACGCGCAACTGACGTAGTTCCACTGGTTTCCCCTGGACTCCCCGGCTTCCGGACGCCTTGCTCCCGGTGCTGCGGGACAGCGTACGGGTGGGTGTGCGGAGTTGTACCGCGGCGTGCGCGGAGTCGTACCGGGGCGTTCGGAGAATCCGAACGCCGCATGCGGTTCCGGCGGTCGAACGGACGGGGGTGGCGCGGCCAGGGTGGGGGCGCTTCCGCTCGTCGATCAGGAGAACCCCGATGACCTCCCCCGTCCCTCCCGTCGCCCCTGCGACACCGGCCGCGCCCGCGACGCCGGCCGCGCCCGCGACGCCGGCCGCGCCCGCGACGCCGGCCGCGCCCGCGACGCCGGCCACGGCGACCCGCTCGCGCGCCCTGCTCGGCATCGCCCTCGGCTACTTCATGGTGCTGCTCGACACCACCGTGCTCTCCGTCGCAGAACCCGATCTGGCTGCCTCGCTGGGCAGTTCGACCACCGGACTGCAGTGGGCCGTCACCGGCTACAGCGTCGCCTTCGGGGCACTGCTGCTGTCGGCCGGGGCGGCCGCCGACCGCTACGGCGCCCACCGGGCCTTCCGCTTCGGCATCGCCGCCTTCGGTGCGGGCTCGCTGCTCAGCGCGTGCGCGCCGGACATCCCGACACTGGTGCTGCTGCGCGCCCTGCTGGGCGTCGCGGCGGCGGCCTGCGTCCCGGCGAGCATGGCGCTGATCACCCGTCTCCACCCGGAGCCGGCTGAGCGGGCGCGTGCCGTCGCCGTGTGGGCGGCGGTCAGCGGCTGCGCGATGGCCTTCGGGCCGATGGTCGGCGGTGCGCTGGTCGACCTCGCCGGGTGGCGGGCGGTGTTCCTGGTGAACGTCCCGCCGGCGGTGCTGGTGCTGGCCCTGGTGGCCGGACGGGCCGTGCACTGCCCGCGCGGTGAACGGCGCATCGACTGGCCGGCCCAGCTGGCCGCCTGCGCCACGCTCGCGCTGTTCACGGACGCGCTGATCGCGCTCGGCGACTCCGGGTGGTCGCACGCGGCGTGGTCCGGGGCGGCTGCGGCAGTGGCTCTGGTGGCCTTCGTACGGCGCGAGCGGCGCAGCCCGGCGCCCGTCCTCCCGACGGACGTGCTGCGGGCCCAAGGCACGGGGGCGGTGCTGCTGGCGGGCGGCGCGGTCAACTTCGCCCTGCTGGGCGTGCTGTTCGTGCTGCCGCTGCTGCTGCAGCAGGAGCTGCGGCTGTCCCCGACGCTGGCCGGGGTGGCGTTCCTGCCGATGACGCTGCCGCCGGGCTTCAACCCGCTGCTCACCGCGCGGATCGTCGCCAGGGTCGGTCCGTGGCGGCCGGTGCTGGGCGGGCTGGCACTGCTGACGGCGGGCTGCGCGGTCCTCGCGGCGGCGGTGTCGCTCGGCACGCCGTACCCGCTGCTCGCCGTGGGGCTGCTGCTGGCGGGCTTCGGGGTCTCCTTCGCGCTGCCCGCGCTGGTCACCGCCGTCGTCACCACCGCGCCGGAGGGCCGTGCGGGTGCGGCGGGCGGCCTGCTCAACGCCGTCCGGCAGGTCGGCGCGACGCTGGGCGTGGCGGTGACGGGCGCGTTCGTCGGCGGGGGCGCCGCCGTCGGCGGGGGTGGCGCGGTCGCGATGGCGATGCTGCTTCCGGCGTTGGTGTGCGGGGCGGCGGCGCTCGCGGTGCTGCGCAGCCGCGCCCGGTGATCCGGTCGGGCCCGGTGACCCGGTGCCCCGGCGGCTTCGAGGCGCGCCGAGAGTCCGAGGCGCCGGGCCACCGGGCCACCGGGACTCCGAGGCTCAGAGGCTCACCGCCGTCTCCCGCTCCATGTGCGTCAGCTTCTCCGGGTTCCGCACCGCGTAGATGCCGGTGATCCGCCCCTCGTCGAGCCGCATGGCCACCACCAGGTCGATCTCCCCGTCGATCCGCAGGATCAGCGCCGGGTGCCCGTTGACCTGGGTCGACTCGGCCGTCGCCACCGGGCCCCACAGCGCCACGCCCCTGGCGAGCAGCCGGGCCACCTGCTCGGCCCCGACGGTGGGCCGCGGCATGGCCGTCTTGATACCGCCGCCGTCGCTCATGTGGACGACGTCCGGTGCGAGGAGGTCGAGGAGGTTCTGGAGGTCGCCCGTCTCGACCGCCCGCTGGAAGGCCGCGATCGCGGCCCGTGCCTGGTCCGCCGAGACGTTGCCGCGCGGACGGCGCGCCGCCACGTGCGCCCGCGCCCGGTGGGCGATCTGGCGGACCGTGGCCGGCGCCTTGCCGACGGCCTCCGCGATCTCGTCGTAGCCGAGGGCGAACACCTCGCGCAGCACGAACACCGCCCGCTCGGTCGGTGTCAGCGTCTCCAGGACCATCATCATCGCCATCGAGATGCTGTCGGCCAGTTCGACCTGGTCGGCCACGTCGGGCGAGGTGAGCAGCGGCTCGGGCAGCCACGGGCCGACGTACGACTCCTTGCGCCGGCCGAGCGTGCGCAGCCGTCCGAGCGCCTGCCGGGTGGTGATCCGGACCAGGTACGCGCGGTGGTCGCGGACGGTGTCGAGGTCGACGCCCGCCCAGCGCAGCCAGGTCTCCTGCAGGACGTCCTCCGCGTCCACCGCCGAGCCGAGCATCTCGTAGGCGACGGTGAACAGCAGGTTGCGGTGGGCGACGAACGCCTCGGTGGCCGGATCGGGACGGCGGCCGTCCTCGCTGTTCATGGTCTCTCCCTCTGGTGCCTCGGTGCCGCTGGTGCCTCTGGTTCGGCTACGCCTCCCACAGGACGCCGGACCCCGCCGGTCCGTGACACGGCACGCCGTGTGACCTGCGCCACGCCGGCCCGGTGTCACGGCTCCCGGCCCGTCGGCATCTCCATGCCGACGAGCACACGGCAGGAGGCCGAGATGAGGACGATTCCCGAGATGAAGGTCGTCGTGGTGGGCGCCGGGTACGCGGGGATGCTCGCGGCCAACCGGGTCGCCAGGAAGGTGAAGGCCGCCGAGGTGACGGTGGTCAACCCCCGCCCCGACTTCGTGGAACGCGTACGGCTGCACCAGCAGGTCGCCGGGACGGCCGTCGCCGCGACGCCCATCGCGTCGATGCTGCGCAACGGGGCCGTGCTGAAGGTCGGCGCCGTCGACCGGATCGGCGACGGCTGCGTCGTCCTCGACGGCGGCACGCGCCTCGACTTCGACTGGGCGTTCCTCGCCGTCGGCAGCACGGTGCGGCCGCTGCCGGGCACCGTCCCGGTGGGCACCTGGGAGGGCGCGGAGCGGGCCCGTGTCGCGCTCGCCGCGCTGGCGGCCGGCCGCACGGTGACGGTGGTCGGCGGTGGTGCCACGGGTATCGAGACGGCCGCCGAGGTGGCCTGGGCGAGGCCGGACCTGAAGGTGCGGATCGTCGGGCCGGCGGTCGGCGACACCTTCACCGACCGGGCGAACGAGAAGGTCCGGGCCGGGCTGGAGCGGCTGCGGGTCGAGATCGTGGACGACAGTGCGACGGAGGTCGGCGACGGTGTCGTGCACCTGCGGTCGGGCCTGTCGCTGCTCTCCGACCTCACCCTGTGGGCGATCGTGTCCGGCGTCCCCGACCTCGCGACCCGCAGCGGCCACACCGTCGACGGGGACGGGCGCGCGGTCGTGGAGGCGTCGCTGCGCAGTGTCGACGACGAACGGATCTTCGCCGTCGGCGACTGCGCCGCCGTCCCCGGCGCCCGCTTCGCCTGCGCCCTCGCCGGCCCGCAGGCCGCCCACGCCGTCGACAACGTGGCGCGCCTGATCGCCGGCCGTACCCCGGTGCCGTACACCCCGCGCTACGTCGCCCGGGCCGTCACCCTCGGCCGCGACAACGCCGTCGGCCAGTTCACCCGCCGCGACGACACCCTCCGGCGGGTGCACGTCAGCGGCCGCACCGGGGTCGTGATCAAGGAACTCGCCTCCCGCGGCGGCAAGTACGGCGCCCGCACGGGGACGGGTGGCTGACCCCTCGCCCCGCCGGCTCAGGCCGACGGCGTGAGGAGGATCCACACGTGCCCGAACGGGTCGCGAAGCATCGACTGCCGGGCGCCGTACGGCATGTCGGCCGGCGGGGAGAGGAGTTCGGCGCCCGCGGCCACCGCCTGCGCCGTCAGCGCGTCCACGTCGGGGACGTACACGTGCAGGATGACGGACGGCACGCCGGTGCCGGGCGGCGCGAACGGCGCCTCGGCGTCCCCGAGCATGAGCGTCGCGCCGTGCACCTGGATCTCGGCGTGCACGATCCGGCCGCCCTCGCCGTCGAGCCGGAACAGCTCGGAGGCGCCGAACGCGGCACCGTAGAAGTCGATGGCGGCGGCGGCGCCGTCGACGACGATGTGCGGGATGACGGCCTGCCTGTGGTGCTCGGGAATCTCCATGCCGAGCACGGTAGGCCGGTGACGGTCGGTCGGGCATCGGGCGCAGGGCCCGCCGGTCCTACGCTTCGAGGCGGAGGACCGGAGGACCGGAGGGCCTGAGACCTGAAGGCCTGCGGGTTCTACAGGCGTCGGGATCCGTACAGGGCGGACGGCGCTCCCGTGGCCAGTGCTCAGTAGCGGTCCCCGTACGACCAGTGCCACCACTCGGTGGGGTAGTTGACCAGCCCGGCGCCGGTCAGGACCGCGCTGAGCAGGCGTCGATTGGCCCGGGCCTGCGGGTCGAGGCCGTCGGCGTCGGTGTAGCAGGCCCCGGCGCTCTCCTCCGGGCTGGCGTTGACCCTGGTGCCGAGGTCGAGTTCGTGGCCGTCGGGGTCGACGAGGGTGAGGTCGACGGCGGCGCCCGCGCTGTGCGGTGCTATCTCCGGCGGGGACACGTAGCGGCTGGTCGCCGACCTGACCCGGTCGTCCGGCCAGCCGGGGTTCGCGGCCCGCAACTCGCTGGCGTACTCGTCGAAGTAGCGGCTCTGGAGCTCCGGCGGCCGGTAGCCCTCCACGAACAGCAGCCGCAGTCCGTCCGGCAACCGCGACTGGGCGTCGAGCAGCCGGTCGAGGACGGCGGCCCGCAGGTGCGTGAACGCGCCGGTGCCGTCCTGCTTTCGCTCGTCGACGAGCAGGCCGCTGCCGCCCCGCACGTGCAGGAGTCGTTCACCGCACTCCCGGACCGCGACGGCGGACACCTTCGGGTCGGACATGAGGGCGATCTCCCTCAACTGTGCCTCCCTGGCTGACGATCGGGTGCTGCCCGCCGTCCGAGCGGGCCTCCCGTGGATCACTACCAATAACATGATCATTCGACACCATTGGAGATTCACATGCCCGTTGTCATCGCCACGATCAGGTCCAAGCCCGGCCGGCGCGACGAAGTCCTCGCCGCGTTCGAGAAGCACACCCCCGCCGTCCACGCCGAGGACGGCTGCGAGCTCTACGCCGTCCACGCCGGCCCCGACCGCGTCACCGTGGTCGAGAAGTGGGCCGACCAGGCCGCCCTCGACGCCCACAGCGCGGGCGACACCCTGGTCGCCATCGCCGCCGCCATCACCGACGCGCTCGCCGAGCCCCTCGACGTCGCCGTCATGGACCCCTACCCCGCCGGCGACGAAGCCAAGGGCCTGCTCTGACCCTCGCAACGTCCTGTGACCGGTCGATGATGGCCTTCGCGCAGTTGCCCCCGCCCCGGGAGGGAATGACCGGGCGCAAGCGGGTCGGGTGTGGTTGGACCGGCCGGACCGCGTGGGTCGGCTGACGAGGTACTCCGGGAGCGCGCTCGGGCTTGCAGGCCCGGGGCGCGCTGAAGGACGCGCTCTTGTGCCAACCGAATCGGTGACTTCGGGCATCCGGAAACGCGGCATCCAATGGGCTATGAAGGAGTGGTTCCGCAGACGTAATACGGTGCGGCACTCGGGTACCACGCTGAGGCGCCCGCAGCGTTGTACGCGCGAACCCGGAAGCACTTGTACGTAGCCGGAGTCACGTGCCAGTTGTCCGCTGTCGCGTTTGCGCCGGCAAGGCGGAACGAGATTCCGTCGGTGATCTCGAATCCGGTTTCGTTATTCGAGTTGTCCTGCCATGTGAGGAGAAACGTGTTGTTTGCCGTCGGAGTAACCCTGAGGTTCGACGGCGGCGCCGGGACTGACTGTGCCGATGCCGATCCGGCGGAGATCGTGGCAGTCGCAATCGTCACTGCTGCTGCCAGCATGAGATAGATTCTTCCACTGTTCTTCGGACGCATGGCCCTAATCCCTCAGGTGTCTGCCCATGCTGTCAGCTCCATCACGCACAGTGCGTAACGCTCGCCCGGTTCAAGGATTCTGACTTCATGGAGTCACCATGGCTGTGCGTCGGAACTGTTTTGTGTCGAGCCAGGCTCTCGGATCTTCCAGAGCCATCTTCGACTACTTCCAGGACACCACAGAAATGCCGTTTTGGGCAGGGCCTGCCCGGATGCCCCGCCGACTCTGAGGCGCAGCCGCTCGGATGCCCCTTCAGGGGGTCCCGGAGTCCTTTGGGGTCCTCTCGGGAGCGAAAATGCCGCTCGGCGTGCTGCACGACGCCCCGCTGCCCGTCGAGGCTTCCGGGGCTCAGTGTGCGGCGGCACCTGCGCGTCGTGTGCGGAAGGTGAGCGGGGTGGGTGCGCGCGGGGTGGGGTGCGCGTGCGCCCCCCGAACGGGTGATGAGAGTCAAGGTTTGACGTTGCGTCAGGTCGATATGGTGAACACTGCGCCATGAGAGAGCCCCGGCGGTGCTGGAACACCCCGGGGAATGGCACCAGGAGCAGGAGACTCCCGAATGCAGATTCATCGTATCCCCCGGCATGCCCCCGGGTACACGATCCTCGACAACGGCCACGTCATCCGCAAGCACTCGCTGAGTTGGGCGGCGCGCGGCCTCCTGGGCTACCTGCTCAGCCTGCCGGACGGCGCCCGCGAAGACGTCCGCACCCTCGCGGCGAAGAGCGTGGAGGGTCGGACGACCGTGGCGCGGGCGCTGCGCGAGTTGGAGGCGGCGGGGCACTACGTGCGGCGGACGCACCGCGATCCGGTGACGGGGCAGGTCCGGACGGTGGTGTCCGTTCACGAGGAGCCGGTGGTGGGGAAGGCGGTTCACACGATTCCGCCGCCGCTTCCCGCACCCCCGGCCGCCGGGGTGCCCGGAACCGGGGCGGTGGGCGGCGGGAAGGCGGGAAGCCCGTCCAAGGAACCCAAGGTCAAGGAAGCAGAACGACCTTCCGTCCGTCCCCCCGAGAAGTTGACGGCCGGGATGTCGCTGCTGCTCGACCTCGGGCGCCGGGAGCCCCGGATGGCGTTGGCGGGGAAGCCGCTGTCCGATCAGGCCGCACGGGTGGAGGGGTTGCTCGCGGGCGGGTGGACGCGCGAGGCGTTGACCGGGATCCTGGCCGCCCCCTTGCCGGAGCGGGTCACCCGCAGCGCGGGGGCGATCCTCGCGGCACGGATCGCGGGGGTGCCGACCGTTCCGGCGCCACGCGTGGCGGCCGACGGGCCGCGCCGGCACGAGTGTCCCGGGCGGGACGGGATGTGCGGGCGGCCGGTCGGGTTCGCCGGGCAGCGGTGCGGCCGGTGCTCACCAGGTGAGGAAGCCGGGCAGCTCGTCGGTGGGTGGCAGCGGCGCGTCTGCGGGTAGCGGGCGGATCTGGACGTAGGCGTGCTCGAACTGCGAGTACGAGAAGCCGTCGAGCCCCGGCGCGACGACCAGGACGTTGCCTCCCCGGCGCCAGATCCGGTACCGCCAGCGGTACCCCTCGTGCGTGACGTCGTGGTCGGGCGGACCGAGCAGTTCCGTGAAGTGGCCGGCCACGGCGTCCAGTCGGGCGTCGAAGGCCCCGGCCGGCGGGTCGACGACGCTCCGCCAGCCGGGCTGCTCCGCCCAGAAGTCCTCCGTCCACGCCCCGTCGGGGTGGATCCAGTACTCGTACGCGAACGGCATGGCGAGGCGGTCGTCCCCGTACACCAGGTGCCCGGCGGGCGTGTACGCCTTCTCGTTGAGGTCGCCGAGGTAGTCGCCGGTGGAGCGCCAGCCGGCGGCCACCATGGCCTTCTCGGCGATCTCCGGGTCCTCCCAGTCGAGCTCGGCCATCCCGGCGATCCGGGCGGCCAGTTCGGGCGTGACCGGGCAGGCCGCGACGATCCAGGGCGACTCGTCCTCGTGCTCGTCCTCGTCGGACACAGGGGGAACTCCGTTCTTCCGCGGCGTACGGACGTTCACCCTACAAACGGACGGCCTCAGAGCGTGTCGCGGACCTCGATGTACCCGCGGTCCACCACGAACCGCTGGTTGGGGTTGGTGGCGCCGCAGCCGTAGAGGAACACGTTGTCGCCGTTGGTGCGGTACGAGCCGACGTCCACGCACATCTCCTCGCCGCTGCCGGCGGTCCGCTGCAGGACGAGCGCGCCGCGGCGCAGCAGCCAGGTCTGGTCGGCGCGTGCGGCCTGCGAGTTCTCGCAGGCCCAGATGCGGACGACGTCGCCGTTGGTGCCGGTGTAGTCGGCGTCGAGGCACATCTCCTGCGCCGTGCCGACGGTGTCGGCGACCTTCACTCTCCCGTCGTCCAGGACGAAGCGCTGGTTGGTGTTCTCCAGGCAGTCCCAGACCCGGACGTTGTCGGCGTTGAAGCGGGTGCCGCCGACGTCCAGGCACTTGGCGGTCGACGTCCGGGGCGGGGTGGCGACGTTGAGGGTGCCGTCGGTGATGGTGTACTCGGTGCTGCTCCCCGGGTTGGTGTAGCGGAACGAGCCGTTACCGCGAGGGAGGGTGGTGCCGGCCGGGGCGTACGGGTCGACGGTGACCTGCGGGGAGAAGCGGAAGTAGCCGTTGGCCGGCCACCCGCTGTTGCCGCCGTTGCGGCCGTAGCCCTCGCAGGTGAGGGTCCGGTTTCCGTTGCCGAGGGTGCATCCCCGCAGGCCGACGTTGTTGGGGCCCCAGGTCGTGCCGTCGCTGCTGTACTCGGTCGGGACGGTGGACTGCGCGGGGAAGGTGGTGTTGCCCGGGGCGGTGAAGACGGCGGTCATGCCGGAGGGCGGGAGCAGGCCGGCGCCGCCGGTGTTCTGGTACGTCCACGGGACGGCGCCCGTGCGGCCGGGCGCGATGGTGACGGTGGTGGGGACGTCGCGGCCGATGAAGGTGACGGCGGCGGCGGGGGAGGTGAGGGCCGTGGCGAGGGTAAGGGAGAGTGCGGCCACGGTCGCCGTGCGGGTGAGGGTTCGGATCACGGTGGTGATGATCGTGGACGAACCGGTGCGGCGGAGGTGTACGGCGCGCGCGGGGAAAGGCGGTTCACCCTTCCGGCGGCCGGAAGGCGACGGGTGCGTCGAAGGCGGCCCGGCGGGTGGCGCGGCGCAGGGCGCGCAGCACGGGCGTGCCGAGGGTGAGGCACAGGACGACGGTCAGCGCGGCCCGCGGGAGGTCCCAACCCAGCGATGTGGTCAGGCAGTAGGCGGCGAAGCGGACCAGGTTGGCACCCACCGGGTCGCCCGGGACGAAGGAGATGGAGCCCGCCAGCCCGCCGATGTACGGCCAGCCCTGCAGGTTCATGACGGTGCCGTACGCCACGGCCGACACCGCGCCGTACCCCGCCAGCAGCAGGAGTTCGCGGCGCCCGCGCAACCGGGAGGCCCCCGGCAGCAGCCCCGCGCCGAGGCAGACCCAGCCCATCGCCAGCATCTGGAACGGCAGCCAGGGGCCGACCCCGCCGGTGAGCAGGGCGGAGGCGAACATCGACAACGAGCCGAGGACGAAGCCGAATCCGGGCCCGAGCACCCGTCCGGACAGCACCATCAGGAAGAACATCGGTTCCAGGCCCGCCGTGCCCGCGCCGAGCGGGCGCAGCGCCGCGCCCGTCGCGGCGAGGACGCCCAGCAGTGCCACGGACTTGGCGTCCAGCCCGGGGGCGCCGCCGCCCGCCGACCGGCCTTCGGAGATCTGTGCGACGACGACGGCGAGCAGGAGCGGGAGGAGGAGGGCGAACAGCCAGGGCGCGTCGGTGGAGTGGCCGACCAGCGCGGACTTGGTGGAGGCGAGCAGCGGCCAGCCGAAGGCGGCGACGCCGACCAGCGAGGTCAGGGCGAGGACCGCGACCGACCGGCGACCGAGGGGGACGGGACGGTTCATGCGCCGAGCGCCTCCGCGACCTGCCGCACGGTGAGCCACGGCCCCGGCGCGAGCACCTTGGCGACCTGCGGGGCGAAGGCGGGGGAGGAGACCACGACCTCCGCCGTCGGCCCGTCCGCGACGATCTCGCCCTCGGCCAGGATCACCGTGCGGTGCGCGAGTTCGGCGGCCAGCTCGACGTCGTGCGTGGCCAGCAGCACGGCGTGCCCCTCGGCGGCGAGGTCGCGCAGGATCTCCACCAGCCGGGCCTTGGCGGCGTAGTCCAGGCCGCGGGTCGGCTCGTCGAGCAGCAGCAGCGGGGGCCGGGCGGTGAGCACGACGGCGAGCGCGAGGGTGAGCCGCTGGCCTTCGGAGAGGTCGCGCGGGTGGGCGGTGTCGGCGATGCCGGGCAGGAGGCGCTCCACCAGGGCGCGGCAGGTGCCCGCGGCGGCGCCGGCGTCGGTGTCCGCCGCCGCGCACTCGGCGGCGACCGACTCGCCGTACAGCAGGTCGCGCGGGTCCTGCGGGACGAGGCCGACCTTGCGGATCAGCTCGGCGGGGCGGGTGCGGTGCGGGGTGCGGCCGCCGACCTCGACCTTGCCGGAGGCGGGGGCGTGCAGGCCGACCAGGCTGCCCAGCAGGGTGGACTTGCCGGCGCCGTTGCGGCCCATCAGGGCGGTGATCTCGCCGGGCCGCAGGGCCAGGTCGACCCCGCGCAGCGCCTGGACGGGGCCGCGCCGGACGGCGAGGCGGTCGGCGACGGCGACGGGCCCGGCGACGGCGACGGCGACGGGCTCACCGGCGGGGGCGGGCAGGCCGACGGCGACGGGCTCGCCGGCGGGGCCCGGCACGCCGGCGGGTGCGCGGCCCTCCAGCTCGGTGCGCAGCGCCGCCGCCTTGCGCCGCGCGTCGCGCACCGACAGAGGCAGCGGCCGCCAGCCCGCGAGCCGGCCGAGGCCGACGACGGGCGGGTGCACCGGCGCGTGCGCCATCACCTCGGCCGGCTCGCCCAGCACCGGGGGCGCGCCCGGGGTCAGCAGCAGCACCTGGTCGGCGTACTGGACGACCCGCTCCAGCCGGTGCTCGGCCATCAGCACGGTGGTGCCGAGGTCGTGCACCAGCCGTTGCAGGACGGCCAGCACCTCCTCGGCCGCGCCGGGGTCGAGCGCCGAGGTCGGCTCGTCCAGGACCAGCACCCGGGGGTGCACGGTGAGCACCGAGCCGATCGCGACGCGCTGCTGCTGGCCGCCGGAGAGGGAGCCGAGCGCGCGGTCGCGCAGGTCGGCGAGGCCGAGCAGGTCGAGGGTCTCCTCGACCCGGCGGCGCATCACGTCGGCGGGCAGGCCCAGCGACTCCATGCCGTAGGCGAGTTCGTCCTCCACGGTGTCGGCGACGAAGTGCGCCGCCGGGTCCTGCCCCACCGTGCCGACGAGGTCGGCGAGTTCGCGCGGCCGGTGCTCGCGGGTGTCCCGGCCGCCGACGGTGACCCGGCCGTGCAGCACACCGCCGGTGAAGTGCGGGACCAGGCCGCTGACCGTCCCCAGCAGGGTCGACTTGCCGGAGCCCGACGGGCCCACCAGCAGGCAGAGTTCGCCCTCGGGGACGGTGAGGTCGACGCCTTCCAGGACGGGGGCGGCGGACTCCTCGTACCGGACGGAGACCTGCTCGAAGGTGATCACGATGCCCTCCGGGGCGGGGTCGGGGCGGCGAACGCCGGTACCAGGCCGAGCAGCACGGTCAGGACGGCGGCCAGCGGCAGCGCGGGGACGGTCGGCGGGACGACGGTGGGGGCGAAGGCGGCAGGGTCCCGGGTGGCCAGGTAGGCGGTGAGGGCCGCGACGGCGGCGCCGGAGCCGGCGGTCAGCCACTCGGGCAGCACCCAGGGGTCGGGCCGGTAGCGGGTCCTGACGGACCGTCGGCTGCCGAGCAGCAGTCCGGCGAAGGCGGCGGCCGTGCCGAGCGCCAGCACGGGCAGCGCCCAGCCGGCGCCGCCGGCGGTCAGCAGCCCGTACGCGGCCAGGCAGACGCCGAGCAGTCCGGTCAGGGTGAGCGCCGCCGTCGCCCGGGCGAGCCGGCGCGGGACGTCGGCGGTACGGCCGAAGCCCCGGGTGTCCATCGCGGCGGCCAGGGCGACGGACCGCTCCAACGCGCCCTCCAGCACCGGAAGTCCGACGCTGAGCACGGCGGCGACGCCCTTGTCCGTACGGCCGCGCAGCCGTCGTGCGGCGCGCAGCCGGCGGACGTCCGCGACCAGGTTCGGCGCGAAGGTCATCGCCACCACCACCGCCACGCCCGCCTCGTACAGCGCGCCGGGCAGGGTGCGCAGCAGTCGGGCCGGGCTGGCCAGGGAGTTGGCGGCGCCCACGCAGACCAGCAGGGCGGCCAGGCGCAGCCCGTCGTACAGCGCGGCGAGCAGGCCCTCGACGGTCACCCGGCCGCCGATCCGCACGCCCTGCGCCCAGACGGGCAGCGGCACTTCGGGTAGCGTGAACAGCACGTGGGTGCCGGGGATCGGCGAGCCCAGGAAGACGGCGAACACCAGCCGGATGCCGAGCACCAGCAGGCCCAGCCGCAGGAACGCCCCGTACGACCGCGACCAGGGCGCGTCGCCGCGCCGGGCCGCCACCACGTACCCGGCGACGGCGCAGAGCAGCAGCAGGATCGCCGGGTTGGTCGTGCGGGTGGCCGCCGCGCCCAGCCCGAGTGCCCACAACCACCAGGCGCCGGGGTGCAGTTGGCGGGGGCCGGTGGGCGGCCGGGTGCTGCGGGCGGTGCTGCTCACGGAGACGTTCCTGGATCGGGTGCGGCCTGGGCGGGGTTCACGGGTTGCGGCGGCGGCGGGCCTGCAGGACGGCGCCGCCGGCGAGGACGGCGACCAGTGCGCCACCGGCGATCAGCCCGATGTCCGGGCCGCCGCCGTGGGCGGGGGAGGTGCCGCCGGCGGCCGGTGCGGCCGCGCCCGCGGCGCCGACCTGGTCGGCGCAGCCCGCCGTCGGGTACCCGGCGATGGCGCACAGCAGCCCGTTGGTGTCGTACCGCAGTGGTGGCGCGACGGCGGCCAGCACCTCGGCCGAGGTGGCGCGCGGGGCGACGACGGCGCACGCCGTCCGCGGCTCGGGCACCGCCCCGGCGGCCGGTCCGGCGTCGTCGGCGGTCCCGAAGTCCAGGACGACGGCCACCCGCTTGCGGCCGTCCTGCGCGGGGGTCTGCGCACAGATGTCCGCGAAGCTCCCGGCCGTCCGCGGCCTGGCGGCGTCCTGCCCGCCGTCCGGACTCACCGCGAACCGCCACCCGTCCACGGCCCCGTCGGGCGGCACCGCGATCGCCGGGCCCTGCTGCTGGTAGGCCCACCCGCCGTCGGCGCCGCGCCAGAACGACCAGTACCGGTACCCGGCCGCCTCGGCGGGCGCCGCGCCGGCGAGCACCAGGAGCGCCCCGAGCAGCGGCAGGAGCAGCACGGCGAGGCGCCCGCGCGCCCGCGTGCGACGCGGGGTGGCGCCGCCGGTGGCGGCCGCTCCGGGCCGGGCGGGCCGGGGGTGGCGGGTCGGGGGCATCAGAGGTTCGGGTTGCGCTTGCGCTGGAGGCTGAGCAGGAGGCCGCCGCCGATGCCGACGAGGAGGCCGATGCCGATGAGCCAGTACTGGCCGATGCCGTCGTTCTTCTTCTTCGCCGGGGTGGCCTCGTCCGCGGCGGGGGCGGTGGCCTTGGGGGCGGGGCCGAGCGCGGTCAGCTTGCCGGTGAGGTCGGCGGTGGGGCGGTGGTCGGCCTGGGCGACCAGCAGGAGGGTGGCGGTGGCGGCGGCGTCGGTGCCGTTCTTGGTCCAGGTGGCCTCCTGCGCGTCGAGCCAGTCGGCGGCGTCGGTGGCCTGGTCGGGGTGGCCGCTCTGGATGAGGGAGAGGGTGGCCCAGGCGGTGGCGGTGTAGTCGGGGCTCGGGGCGGCGCCCGGGGTGGTGAGGGTGAGGTGGTTGCCGCCGCTCGTGAGCTGGGCGGCGAGGTAGGCGCCGACGGCCTCGCCTGCTTCGGCGTGCGGGACGGTGGTGGGTGCGGAGCCGTCGGCGCAGGCGAGGGGCTTCGGCTCGGCGTCGGCGCGGACCGAGTTGGCGACCGGCAGGTGTCCGCCCGCGGCGGCGAGCGCGGCCTGGCCGCCGGCCAGGGCGTTGGGGGCGAGGGCGCCGGTGGCGGGGTCCGGCTGGTAGGCGAAGGCCCCGCGCTGGTCGGCGGGGGCGGAGCAGCCGAGCTGGAAGCGGGCGAGGCCGTCGAAGGCGTTCTTCCCGGCGCCGCCGGGCCCGGCCTTGGCGACGCTCGCCGGGTCGGTCCGGGCGGCGAACAGCGCGTTCACGGCGAGCCCGGTGGAGTTGGCGTCGCCCGGGCTGCCCGGGTTGTAGGCCCAGCTGCCGTCGGCGTTCTGGTTGGCCTTGAGCCAGGCGACGCCCTTGTCGACGGCCGGCTGCTGCCCGCCGAGGGCGACCAGGGCCTGGATGGCGAGGGCGGTGGCGTTGCTGTCCTCGGTCTTGGGGTCGCAGGCCGTGCCGGCCGCCCGGTAGGAGGGCCAGCCGCCGTCCTCGCACTGCTGGCCGGTGAGCCAGCCGACCGCCGAGTCGGCGGGGGTGACCTTGGCCGCGGAGAGCGCGGTGAGCGCCAGCGACTGCCGCCACACGCCGTCGTACGTCGGGTCGCTCTTCCCGTACAGGCCGTCGGGGGCGGCGGCCGGGGTCGGCGGGGGGCTGTCGGCCAGGGCCGGTCCGGCGGCGACGCCGGCGAGCAGCGCGGCGGACAGGGCGGAGGCGCCCAGGCGGGCGGCGGTCAGCATGGTGCGGTGGTGCCTTTCGGTGAGCGGTGGTGGCCCGGGCGGGCCGTTCCGTAGTCCTCGACGGTTCCGGGCGCGTGCGTCCGGACCGGCCGCTCGCCCCGCCCCGGGTGCTCCGACTCGTCCGGCGACCAGGAGGGCCGGGCTCACGGTTGCGGGGTCAGTGCCGGATTCCCACCGGCTTCCCCCGGGGGAGGAGCGGGATGGAGTTGTGGTGCCCGTCGACTCTAACCGCCGGAGCGGGCGGACCACCGCGCCGCAGCAGGAACAGGTTCCAGTGGGAGGGCTCCCCGGCGTCGCCGGGGCGACGGCCCGCGGTGCCCCGCCGCGGTCACGGCAGGGTGAGCAGCCGCGCCGCCGTGTGCAGGTCGGCCCGGACCTCGGCGATCGAGGCGCGCCCGGAGAGCCAGGCGACGAGCGCCGAGTGCCAGGTGTGCTCGATCACCCGCACCGCGGCGCGCTGGCTCTCGCTGGGCGGGCCGGACTGGCCGATCGCGTCCAGGATGAGCTGCCCGGTGGCCACGCTGACCTGGTCCACCTCGGCGCCGACCGAGCGGTCCGCGAAGGACAGCGCCCGGACCATCGCCTCGGCCAGCAGCGGCTCGCGCTGGAGGGCGTGGAAGGCCCGGGTGAGCGTGTCGGCGACCCGCAGGGCCGGTTCCGCGTCGGTCGGCGGGTGGCGCCGGATGTGTTCGTGCAGGCCCTGCAGCTGTTCCAGCATCACCGCGACCAGCAGGTGGACCTTGGACGGGAAGTACCGGTACAGCGTGCCGAGCGCGACCTGGGCGCTCTCCGCGACCTCCCGCATCTGCACCGCCTCGTACCCGCCCCGGGCGGCCAGCGCGGTGGCGGCCCGCAGGATCCGCCGCCGGCGCTCGGCCTGCCGCGTGGTCAGCGGCGGCTCGCCGGGCCGGGGCGTGACGGGGGTCGGGGTCAGGGGCTCGGTCGACGGCGGCAAAGGTGCTCCCGGGCAGGCGAGAGTGGCGGTGTGCTCACATGGTCGGCAGGGTCGGCGTGGCGGGAATCACCAGCCCTGACACCTGAGGAAAAGCTACGGGCCGGTATCTTCGAGGTCTCTCATTGTTCACGTGGTCGATGACGAGTTCCACATCCACTGAAACCTGATCTACTTTAGCGACCGGCAGCACAGATAGCAGCTAGAGATGAGGGCCCAGGATGACCGCGCAGCCGCTGCGGATTGCCCTGCTGTCGTACCGCGGGGACCCCTTCTGCGGCGGTCAGGGCGTGTACGTACGGCACCTCTCCCGTGAGCTGGCCAGGCTCGGCCACCACGTGGACGTGATCGGCGCCCAGCCCTACCCGGTGCTGGACGAGGTCGAGGGCCCCGGTTCGGTGCGCCTGGTCGAGCTGCCCAGCCTGGACCTCTACCGGGCCGACGACCCCTTCCGAACCCCGGCCCGCGGCGAGTTCCGCGGCCCGGTGGACGCGCTGGAGTTCGCCACCATGCGCACCGGCGGCTTCCCCGAGCCGCTGACCTTCTCGCTGCGCGCCCGCCGCCACCTGGCCGCCCACAAGGGCCGCTACGACGTGGTGCACGACAACCAGACCCTCGGCTACGGCCTGCTGGGCCTGGCCCGGCACGGCTTCCCGCTGGTCACCACGATCCACCACCCGATCACCGTGGACCGGCAGTTGGAGCTGGACGCGGCCACCACCCGGCTCAAGCGCCTCTCGCTGCGCCGCTGGTACGCCTTCACCCGGATGCAGCGTCGGGTCGCCGCCCGCCTGGACCACGTGATCACCGTCTCCGGCACCTCGCAGCGCGAGATCGCCGAGCACCTGGGCGCCGCGCCCGGCGCGATCTCGGTGGTGCCGATCGGCGCCGACACCCGGCTCTGGTCGCCCTCGGACGCGGTCGAGCGGGTGCCCGGACGGATCGTCACCACCTCCAGCGCCGACGTCCCGCTGAAGGGCCTGGTCTTCCTGGTCGAGGCGCTGGCCAAGGTCCGCACCGAGCGGGACGCCCACCTGGTGGTGGTCGGCAAGCCGCAGAAGGAGGACGGGCCGGTGGCCGAGGCGGTGCGCCGCTTCGGGCTGGCCGGGCACATCGAGTTCCGCAGCGGCCTGACCGACCAGGAACTGGTCGACCTGTACCGCTCGGCCGAGGTGGCCTGCGTCCCGTCGCTGTACGAGGGCTTCTCGCTGCCGGCCGCCGAGGCGATGGCCACCGGCACCCCGCTGGTCGCCACCACCGGCGGGGCGATCCCCGAGGTCGCCGGACCGGACGGGGAGACCTGCCTGGCCGTGCCGCCGGGCGAGGCGGACACGCTGGCCGCGGCGCTCGGCCGGCTGCTGGACGACCCGCAGCTGCGCGCCGCGCTCGGCGCGGCGGGCCGGGAGCGGGTGCTGGCCCGGTTCACCTGGGAGCGGGCCGCCGAGCTGACCGCCGAGGCCTACCGCGCGGCGATCGCCACCGGCGTCGGCGCCCGGGCCCGTTCCGGGCCGGGCTGGCGGTACGTGGCCTAGCCGCCGGGGTCGGGTCGGCAGCCCGGCCGGGTGTGCCGACGCGGAGCGCCGCCCCGGGGCGCGCGCCGCCCGACGAAGCGTGACGAAGCGTCAAGGACGCTTGGTAGCAATAGGAATGGGAGTCCTGCAGTGCTGACCGTCGATTTCTCGCGCTTCCCGCTCGCCCCCGGCGACCGGGTGCTCGACCTGGGCTGCGGCGGGGGCCGGCACGCGTTCGAGTGCTACCGCCGCGGCGCCAACGTGATCGCCCTCGACCAGAACACCGAGGAGATCGCCGAGGTCAAGAAGTGGTTCGCGGCGATGGAGCAGGCCGGCGAGGCCCCCGAGGGCGCGTCGGCGGTCGCGATGGAGGGCAACGCGCTGGCCCTGCCGTTCGAGGACGAGTACTTCGACAAGATCATCATCTCCGAGGTGATGGAGCACATCCCCGACGACAAGGGCGTGCTCAACGAGATGTTCCGCGTCCTCAAGCCGGGCGGCCTGCTCGCCGTCACCGTGCCGCGCTGGCTGCCCGAGAAGATCTGCTGGGCTCTGTCCGACGAGTACCACGAGGTCGAGGGCGGCCACATCCGGATCTACCGGGGCGACGAGCTGCTCGGCAAGCTCAAGGACGCCGGCCTGGAACCGTACGGCACCCACCACGCGCACGCGCTGCACTCGCCGTACTGGTGGATCAAGTGCGCGGTCGGCGTGAACAACGACAAGGCGCTGCCGGTCAAGGCCTACCACCAGCTGCTGGTCTGGGACATCGTCGGCACCCCGGTGATCAGCACCCTCACCAAGGCCGCCGAGCGGGCGCTCAACCCGGTCATCGGCAAGAGCTTCGTCGCGTACGCCTCCAAGCCGAACCGCGCCCCGGGCGGCGCGGCGTGACCGCCGCCGTCCCCGAGGTGCTGCTCCTCGACGGCGTGCTCGACGCCGAGCAGGCCGCCGACACCGTGCGCAGCATCCTCGCCGAGCAGCGCCCCGACGGCGCCATACCCTGGTTCGCCGGCCACCACCTGGACCCGTGGGACCACACCGAGGGCGCGATGGCCCTCGACACGGCCGGCGAGCACGCCGCCGCCGAGGCCGCCTACCGCTGGCTCGCGGCCAACCAGAACCCGGACGGCTCCTGGTACGCCGCCTACACCGACGGCGTCGTCACCGACCGGGCCAAGGAGAGCAACTTCTGCGCCTACGTGGCGGTCGGGGTCTGGCACCACCACCTCAGCACCGGCGACGACGCCTTCCTGGAGTGGATCTGGCCCGTCGTCCGGCGCGCCCTGGACTTCATCGTCTCGCTGCGGCTGCCCGGCGGCCCGATCGCCTGGCGGGTCGCCGAGGACGGCGCCGCCACCGAGGAGGCGCTGCTCACCGGCTCGTCCAGCATCCTGCACGCGCTGCGCTGCGGCCTGGCCGTCGCCGACTACCTGGAGGAGCCGCAGCCCGACTGGGAGCTCGCGGCCGGCCGGCTGCGGCACGCCATCGCCCACCACCCCGAGCGGTTCCTGGACAAGGACCGCTACTCGATGGACTGGTACTACCCGGTGCTCGGCACCGGTCTGCGCGGCGACGCGGCGGTGGCCCGGATCGAGCGGGACTGGGAGCGCTTCGTCGTCCCCGGCCTCGGCGTGCGCTGCGTCAGCGACCGCCCGTGGGTGACCGGCGGCGAGAGCGCCGAGCTGGCCCTGGCGCTCTGGGCGATCGGGCAGTCCGACCGCGCGGTGGACATCCTGCGCTGGATCCAGAAGCACCTGCGGCACGAGGACGGCTCGTACTGGACCGGGTACGTGTTCGAGGACGACGCGATCTGGCCCGAGGAGCGCACCACCTGGACGGCCGGAGCGCTGCTGCTCGCGGTGGCCGCCCTCGGCGGGGACCCGGCGACGGTCGCGGTCTTCGGCGGGGACCAGCTGCCCGCCGGGCTGGTGGTCCAGGACTGCTGCTGAGTGCCCGCCCGTCCGGATGGGCGCCCGCCCGTCCGGAACGGGTGCGGCCCGGGCGCGGGAACCGGGAAGCGCGGGTGCGGCGAAGCGCGGGTACGGCGAAGCGCGGGTACGAGGAAGGGGCGGGACCGGAGAACCGGTCCCGCCCCTTCGCCGTGTGTCCGGGACGTCAGCCCCGCTGGATGCCCGTGGTGTCGGTCAGCACGCCCTGGGTGCCGTCCGCCAGCTGCGCGACCAGCGCGGTGCCGCGCTGCTCGACGGCCAGGTACCAGGTGCCGGGCACGACCTCGCCGATCGGGGCGCCGGCCGGGTTGTCCTTCGGAGCCAGCTGGCGCGGGGCCGGGACGGCGAACCAGTACGGCTGGAAGTCCGCAGCAGCCGGGGCGGCCTGCTGCGCGACCGGGGACGGCTGCGGGGCCGGGACGCCGGCGTCCTGCGGCTGGCCGGGCTGCGGCTGGCCGGCGGCCGGGAAGCCGTAGCCGCCCTGGGTGCCGAACGCCGGGTCGTGGCCCTGGGCCGGGTAGCCGTACTGCTGGCCGGGCTGGCCGGGCGCACCCGGGTGGCCGGGCTGACCGGGGACCGGGTAGCCGCCCTGGTAGGGGACGGCCGGGCGGTCGGAGGTCAGCGGGGCCTTCAGCGCGGGCACCAGCGGGCCGGCCGCGGCCGCACCGGCGAGCACGATCAGCGAGATGAAGCCGAGCCAGGCGCCGAAGCCGTGGCTGACGCCGTTGCCCGACACGCCGCCGCCCAGCGCCCAGATCGAGGTCCACAGCGCGGCGACGGAGAAGGCGATGCCCCACTGGTCCAGGCGCAGACCGAGCACCTGGCGGTTGGCCGCGTTCTGACCCTGGAACCGCTGCGCCAGGATCAGCGCTGCAGCGGCGATGCCCAGCAGGTAGATCGAGGGCAGGATGGGGAACAGCTGGGTGCTCCACGCGTTCTGCGAGGCGTCGGGCGGGCAGTACCGGCCGCTGCAGTCCAGGGTCCAGTAGGGCAGGAAGGAGGCGATGAAGAGCAGGACGGCCGCGCCCGCGACGGCGGCGTCTCCCCTGGTGAGAGCGCGCAGATTCACTAACGTTCCCCTCGTTGACGTGTCGTGGACGGTGCTTCGTGCGGTCGGGCTGACCGGCCGAAACTCCCGAACGGACCAGAAGCCTAGGCCCAACCGTCCTGTCGGCGCACGGCGGGACCGGGAATGGGGCGAAGTCGTTGCAAACCGCGCGGGCCGGACGGAACCCCGTCCACCGCGCTGCGCGGCTCAACTTCCGCCACTGGGCCTTCGGATCTTCTATTGAGTCGTCAGGAACGCGGTGAGCGCGTCGGCGATCCCCTGGGCCGCCTGCTGGCGCCACTGAGGGTCCGTCATCCGCTTCGCGTCCGTCGAGTTGCGCATGTTACCGCACTCGATGAACACCTTGGGGACACCGGACAGGTTGAGCCCGCCCAGGTCGGACCGGGTGTCCAGGCCCTGGTTCGCGATGTAGTCCGCGTACGGCTCGCCGGTCGCGGCGTGGAAGTGGTCGCGCAGCAGCAGGCCGAGCCGGTGCGAGGGTTCGACGATCGCGGAGTTGTCCGCCTTCCCGGCCACCACCTTCGCGGGCATGATCACGTGGAACCCGCTGCCGCTCGCCGGGCCGCCGTCCCCGTGCACCGAGACCGCGACGTCGGCGTGCGCGTCGGCGCCGGCCCGGGCGCGCTCGTCGATGCACGGGCCCCAGGGGCGGTCGCCGTCCTGCACCAGCACCACCGTGGCGCCCCGGGCGGCCAGGAGGGCGCGGGCCCGGCGGGAGACGTCCAGGGTGTACTCGGCCTCGGTGTAACCGGCGTTGGTCTCGGTCCCGGTGGTGTCGCACTCCTTGCGGGCGTTGCCGATGTCCACCTGACGGTTGATCTCGGCGGAGTGCGCGCCGTTGCCGGGGTTGTGACCGGGGTCGAGGAGGACCGTCCTCCCGGCGAGGCTGCCGGCCGCAGTGGCGGCGCTCTGTGCCGGTGCGGTCGGGGCCGGTACGGCCGGGGTCGGCAGCTGGCTCGGGGCCGCGGTGGGCGCCTCGGCCGCCGGGGCACCGGAGGTCGGCGCCGGTGCGACGGGCGGGGTGAGCGGCGCCGTGCCGTCGGCGGCGTCCGACGGCGCGCCTGCGGCCTGCGCCGTGTCCGGGGCGGCGGCGGGAGCGGAGGCGGCTGACGTTGCGCCCGCCGGGCCGGAACGGTCGAGGGCCTGCCAGCCGAACCACCCCGCCGTGCAGAGCGGAACGGCCGCGGCCACCACCGTGGTGACGCGCAGCAGGGTGGAACGGCGGGGCGGTCGGGGGGCTGTGCCGGTCACGGGTGGGTCAGATCCTGTCCTGGGTGAGCGGGGTCAGGCCGTAGCTCTTCGCGATCGGGTTCCACTTGTTCATGAAGTCCGACTTCGCCTGCGTGGCCTGCGGGTTGAGCTCGTCCGCGTGCTTCTTGTCCTGGGTCGTCGGGGCCCGGCCGGAGCAGCCCTGGGCGGCGACGGTGCGCGCCCAGGCCGCGTACGCCTTGTCTATCTCGGCGGACAACTGCCACGCCGACTTCAGCGAGTTCAGCGCGTCCGCCCCGCCCGGCACGTCCGTGAGGCTCAGGCCGGCGAGCTTGGCCAGCAGCGCGGTGCGCTGCGCGGCGCCGTTGTCGAAGGTCTGGGCGGCGCTCGCGATGTCGGCCTTCGACGGGCAGCTGCTCACCTTGGCGACGGCGCTGCCGATCGGGGCCTTCGCGTTCTCGCCCTCACTGAGCACGCCGTCCAGCGCCTGCGCCTGGGACTGGGCGTTGGGCCCGGCGCCGGTCGCGGTCGGGGACGGCGCGGCGGTGGGCGAGGCCGGGGCGCTCGCGCCGCCGCTCGGCGCGGTGTCCGTGCCGGCGGGCGCGGGGACGGGCTGCGGAGTGCCGCCACCGGTCGCGGGGGCGGAGGCCGGGGCCGGCGCCGCCTGGCCGGTCTTGTCGTCGCCCCTGGCGGCGAACAGCAGGCCGCCGCCGATCGCCAGCACCAGGAGCAGCGCGAAGCCGATCAGCAGCGGGGCCTTGCGGTTGGTCGGGCGGTCCCCCTGCTCGTCCTCGTACGCGTAGGCGGTCGGATAGTCGGGCGGAGGGCCGGCCGGGTGGCCGGGCTGGGCGCCGTACGGGGGCTGCGGCGGGGCGGCCGGGGGCCCGGGGTAGCCGTAGCCCGGCGGCGGCTGGTGCTGCGCGGTCGCGTGGGCGGGGAAGGGCGAGGCAGCCGGGGGAGCGGCGGGCGGCTGCGGGGCGGCGGCGCGGGGGATCGGGGCGGTCGGCGGGTCGAAGCCGGGCGCGGTCGCCAGGTACGGGCGGGCGCCCAGCGGCGGGCCGTGGTCCTCGTCCGAGCCGGGCCCGGCGGGCGGGACGACCCGGTCGAGGCGCGGGTCGACGGGGGCCTGCGGGGCGGCCGGGGACTGCGGGCCGACGGGGGCCTGCGGGGCTCCGGGAGCGGGTTCGGCACCGGCCGGGAGCTGCGGGCCGCGCACCCAGCCGCCGGCGCCGCCGCGCGCGGTCGGGTCCCAGACCGCCGGAGCGGTGTTCTGCTGGTCCGTCATGTCGCTGCTGGCCCCCACCGTCCGCCGATGCTCTGCCTGGTGCTGCGCGGCCACCGTACCGTTCGAACCCCCGCCCGACAGCCCCGGCACGACGTTAGAGCATCGGCGCGGGGCCGTGGGGCGGCTCGGGGGATCTGCGGCGGCGGGGCCCGGCGGGGCGGCGGGGGAGGGCCCGCGGGGTCAGCGGGGGAGGGCCCGCGGGGTCAGCGGGCGGAGCGGCGCAGGACGCGCAGCGAGCCGGTCACCGAGACCTCCTCGAAGCCCTCGGCGAGCGCCCGCAGGTACACCCGGTACGGGGCCTGGCCGCCGTCCGCGGGGTCCGGGAAGACGTCGTGCACCACCAGCAGGCCCTCCGGCGCGAGGTGCGGCACCCAGCCCTCGTAGTCGCCGGTCGCGTGCTCGTCGGTGTGCCCGCCGTCGATGAACACCAGGCCCAGCGGGCGCCCCCAGAGCGCGGCGATCCGCGGCGAGCGGCCGACCAGTGCCACCACGTGCTCCTCCAGCCCGGCGGCGTGCAGGGTGCGGCGGAACCGGGGCAGGGTGTCCATCAGGCCGACCTCCGGGTCGACCAGGGTCGGGTCGTGGTACTCCCAGCCGGGCTGCTGCTCCTCCGAGCCGCGGTGGTGGTCCACGGTCAGCGCGAGCGTCCCCGTCTCGCGGGCCGCGGCCGCCAGCAGGATCGCCGAGCGTCCGCAGTAGGTGCCGATCTCCAGCACGGGCAGGCCGGTGTCGCGGGCCGCGGCCACCGCCGCCGCGTACAGCGCGAGCCCCTCGTCCACCGGCATGAACCCGGTGGCCGCCTCGAACGCCGCCAGCACCTCGGGCGCCGGGCGGGCGCTCTGCAGCAGGTCGGACATGCGGTGCTCCTCGGGTCGGATCAGGGGACGGGCGTGCTGGGACCTTACTCGACGGTAGCGCCGGTGGCTTCGGCGGGCCGTCCGCTCCGGGGCCGGTCCGGGGGCGACGGCCCGGCCCCGGACCGGCTCAGCCCGCGAGCAGCTCGGCCGCGATCCGCGCGCGGTGCGGGGCGAGCTCGGCGGCGATCGCCGCGCCCTCGGCGGCGGAGACGCTGACGGCGGCGGGCCGGGCGCCGGCCTGCCGGACCACGGCGATCCGCAGGTGGGTGGGCGGATGGGAGGAGTCCACCGCGGCGCGGTCGCGCGCGCTCAGCCGGAGCAGACGCTCGTGCTCCGTCGCGGGGACGGAGGCGAGGTGCTCGCGCATCCGCTCCCAGAGCGCCTCGGGACCGCGGGGCGGCTCCGGGACGGCCGGGCTCCGCTGCCCGGGCTGCTCCGAGGTCCGTGCGGACTGCCCGGGCTGCTCCGGGGGTTGCCCGGGCCGTTCGGCGGTCCCGCCCCGGCCGCGGCGGACCGTCCGGGGCCGCCTGCGCTCCTCGGCGCGGATCCGGCTCACCGCGGTGCCCGCCGAACGGCTGAGCAGGAGCGCCGTCAGCATGCCGTGCGCCGCCTCGCTGCCGCCGACCCGGGCGGCGAGGGCGTCCGCGCCGTACTCGGCCTGCTGACCGGCCCGGGAGGTGAGCCGGTCGAACAGCAACAGGCCCTGGTACATCAGCCAGGCGACGGCCCGCAGCACGGCCGCGCCGAGGATCGCCCCGAGCTTGACCAGCAGCGGAGTGCCGTCGTAGCGCGGCCCGTCCGACTCACCGACCTCGACCGCGGACCCCCAGCCGCCGTTCCGGCCGCCCCGCGCCAGGTCGTACCAGACCGCGAGCGTCGAGACGGCGCTGTGCAGCCAGAGCGAGCGCCGGTGGTCGCCGTTGACGCGGTGGCCGAACTCGTGCCCGAGCAGGGCGACCCGCTGCCGGTCGTCCAGCGTCTCCCACAGCGGCAGGCCGACGGTCAGGACGGCCCTGCGCCGGAGCCCGACCAGGCCGTACGAGGCGTTGAAGTCGTCGTCGACCACGATGACGTCCGCCGGGGCGGCGCCGACCTCGGCGGCCACCCGGTCCGCCAGCCCGAACAGCGCGGGCGCCCGCGTGCGGTCGAGGACGTCCTCGCCGCGCGGCACCCGGCCCAGCCGCGGCCGCAGGGCGAGGACGATCACCAGGACGACCGCACCCGCGCAGCGCTGCACGGTGGTGCCGGCGACGACCAGCCAGATCCCCAGGCAGCACAGGGTGAGGGTGACGAGGTGGATCAGACCGGCCGCGACGGAGGCCAGCAGCCAGTCGCGCCGCGCGGTGGGGGACGGCCTGCCTTCGAGCTGGTCCTCGAACAGCCGGTCGGAGCGGGCGGCGGCGGCCCGCTCGCGCCGGGTGGGTTCCGGGGCGGCGTCCTCACCGGGGACCAGGTTCCAGTCACAGCCCGGGCACCAGGCGGTGAAGCGCGGGTCGGAGGTCAGCTCGGCATCGCACCGGGGGCACGGTGCGCCGTGGCCGGTTCGGTCGGACGGTATGCGGGTGGGATTCGGCACGTTGGTGATCATGACGTGGTCCCGTGGTGGACGGGCAGCGAATTTCCACAGTTCTGCCGCACCGTTGTTGTGGAACCCGTCCTCCTGATGTTGCGGAGGTCATGCCACAATCGCCCCGTCCGAGGATCCACTCCGTGTCATCCGATGCATACAGGGAGCAGCACCATGCGCGCAGCCGTCCTGCACAAGACCGGCCAGGACACCCTCGACGTCCGCGAGGACGTGACCGCGGTCGGCTTCAGAAGAGGCAGTGTCCGGGTCCGGATGCGCGCCGCCAGCCTCTGCCACTCCGACCTCTCCGCGATGAGCGGGGTCCTGCCGCAGCCCGCGCCGTTCGTCCCCGGGCACGAGGGCGCGGGTGACGTCGTCGAGGTCGGCGAGGGCGTGACCGGGCTGCGCGTCGGCGACCGCGTGGTGCTCTGCTGGATGGCCCCCTGCGGCAGTTGCGACCACTGCGTGCGGGACCGCGGCCACCTCTGCGTCGCCAGCCTGCGCCGGCTCGGCGCCCCGGGCTTCCGCATCGAGGAGGGCGGCGTCATCGCCTCCGGCTTCTACGGCACGGGCGCCTTCGCCGACGAGGTCGTGGTCTCCGCCAACGCCCTCATCAAGGTTCCTGCCGACCTCCCGTACGAGGCTGCCGCGCTGATCGGCTGCGGGGTGACCACGGGCATAGGCGCGGCGGTGAACACCGCCGAGGTCGAGCCCGGGGCGTCCGTCGCGGTCATCGGGGCGGGCGGCGTCGGCGTCGCCACCGTGCAGGGTGCCCGGGTCTGCGGCGCCGGCCGGATCACCGTCGTCGACCCGGTCGCCTCCCGCCGTGAGCGCGCCCTCGCCTTCGGCGCGACCGAGGCGATCGCCCCCGAGGACCTGAAGGCGGTGGCGAAGAAGCTGCCCGGCGGCGGCTTCGACTACGTCTTCGAGGCGGTCGGTCGCGCGGCCACCGTCCGGGCCGGCTACGACGCCGCCCGGCGGGGCGGCGCGGTGGTCGTCATCGGCGCGGGCGCCCAGGACGACCTGGCGCAGTTCACCATGGGCGAGCTGTTCTTCAACGAGAAGCGCCTGCTGCCCTCGCTGTACGGCGGCGCGACCGTCGGGCGCACCATCGCGCTGGTCGTGGACCTCTGGCGGGCCGGGCGGATCGACCTCGACGGCATGATCACCCACCGGGTCGGCCTGGCGGACGTCAACGACGCGATCGCGCAGATGCGCAGCGGTGAGGCCCTGCGGACCGTCGTGACGATGGACTGACGCCCCGCGTTCCGATGGCCTGATGCGTCCTGATGCGTCCTGATGCGCTGAGGATCCGGCGCCTCGGCGCCTGCACGGGCGAGGGCCCGCCAGGGGGAGCGCTGCTCCCTCGGCGGGCCCTGTCGCGTGGTGCGGGTGGATCAGCCCTGTGCCGCCGCCGCGCGGTGGCGGCCGTGCGGGTCGGACTCCGGGGTGTCGTCTGCGGCGGAACGGCCGCGGTGGCGGCCGTGCGCGGCGGTGTCCTCGGCCGTCTTCTCGTCGGCGTCGGTCCCGTTGGCCGCGGGTCCGGTGGTGTCGGTGAGGGTGTCGGACATGAGAAATCGTCTTTTCCGTGCGGAGGGTGCAGGTCATCGGCGCCCGGCCGGCGCCGCTGGCGCACGGTCGGGGCCCCGATCGGGCGCTCGGTACGCGCCCGTAGCCGGTGATCGCGGCCCGTGCCCGGGCCACCATAACGGCCGGAACGGACGAGATCCTATCGAGATCATGACGCGAGCCCCGGGCTGGTCCGGGGCGCCGAACCGAGCCAGTGACCGACCAGCTCGCGGTAGAGCCGGGACAGCACCTGAAGATCGCCGTGCCGGGCCAGCAGGCCGCGCCCGCCGTCCAGCAGCAGCACCCGGTCCGCCCGCACCGCGGAACTGATGCGGTGTGCGACGACCACCAGCGTTCCGGGGCGGGCGGCGAAGGCCCGCTCGATCCGCTCCTCCGCGACCGGGTCCAGGTGGCAGGTCGCCTCGTCCAGCACGACGACCGGGGCGGGTGACAGGTACGCCCGCACCAGCGCCAGCAACTGGCGCTCACCTGCGGAGAGTTCACTCGGATCGAGTAGCGCGGCGCCCGGCCCGCCGAGGCGCGCCACCAGCCCCTCCGCGCCCAGCAGCGCCACGGCCGCGGCCAGCCGGTCGTCGGTGACGTCCGGAGCGAGCCAGGCCAGGTTCTCCCGCACCGAGCCCGGGAACACGTACGCCTCCTGCGGGACCAGCGCCACCGGCCCGCCCGGCTCCGGCCGCACCCCGCCGACCGCCACCCACCCGGCCGTCGGCACCACCACCCCGGCCAGCAGCGCCGCCAGCGTCGACTTGCCCGCCCCGCTGGGACCGACCACCGCCACGTGCTCGCCGGCCCGGACGGCGACGTCGATCCCGTCCAGCACCGGCACCGCACCCTCGCCGTGCCCGAAGCGGACGCCGGCCAGCCGGATGTCGGGGGCACTGCCCGCGGGCCCGGGCCGGTGGGGACGCCCGGTGGCGGTGGTGGGTGCTGCGCCCGGGGCCAGGTCGGAGGTGGTGGCGGAGCACCGGACGCCGGTGTACCGGACGTCGGTGTACCGGACGCCGGTGTCATCCCGGGGGTCGGGCGCGAGGGGGTGTGCGGTGGCGGTGGCGCGGGCGGCGTCGTGGGGCCGGTCGGCGGTCGTCGTCGTGGCCAGGCGGTCGAGGACCACGGCCAGGTCGAGCAGCCAGCCGCCGACCGTACCGGCGAGGGTCCGGACTGCCGGGTCGAGTTGCTGGACCACGTAGGTGGCGACGCCGAGCAGTTCGCCCGGGGTGAGGGCCCGGTGCGCGAGCAGCCAGGGGGCCGCCGCGAGGACGGCGAGGACCGGCAGCCGCCCGCCGACCGCCACGACGAGCGCGCGCAGTGCCGATGCCCGGCCGAGTGCCCGGGAGGCGGCGGCGCTCGCGTCGGCCGCTCCGAGCAGTGCCCGGGCGACCTGGTCGCCGGTGCCGGTGGCCTGGACGTCGCGCAGCCCGTGCAGCGCGCGTCCGGCCTCGGCGGCGAGCCGTTCCTCGGCCAGCACCACCGCCCGCCTCCGCGCCACCATCGGGCGCAGCAGCCGGACGAAGAGCAGCCCGGAGACGGCCAGCGGCAGCAGGACCAGCGGCAGTACGGCGGGCGCGAGCAGCGTCAGTCCGATCAGTGCGGCGACCAGGGTGACCCCGACGCCGCGCAGGGTGCGGAGCAGGGTGGCGGTCAACTGCCGCGCGGATTCGACCTGTTCGGTGAGCCGGGCGATGTCGGCCGGATCCGCGGTCGGGCGCGCGAGCGCCCGGCGGACCACCCGCTCGACCAGGGCGTCCCGCAGCGGCTCCACCACGGCGGCGAGGTGCGGGAACCCGGCCCGCGTCGCGAACGCCCGGACGGCCATGGCGGCGCCGAACCCGCCCGACCAGGCGAGCCCGACGCCGGGGCGTCCGGCCAGGAACCCCTGGTCGACGGCGGCCGAGACGAACAGGCCGGACACCAGCGGCGGCAGGGCCTCCACCCCGGACCACGCGAGCATCCGCACCAGCGGCCCGCGGGTGGCCGCCAGTTGCCGGAACAGCAGCCCCCAACCGGGCGGGGCGTCGGGCGTGGAACGTCGGCCCCGCCGACTTCCGGCGCGGGCGCGGGCGGGCGCCTTCGGTGCCGGGCTGTCCGTGCGTCCGGACGGACGGCGGTGCGCGCGGCGGTGCCGGTGCGGCGCGGTGGCGGGGCCCCGCGGCGTGGAAAGTCGATGTCGCCGACTTCCTGTGGAGGGGAGCGAGGTGGGCTGCATGGCTGGTCGGCTGAACCGGCTTTCTGTGAGAGGGACGGCCCGGCGGGCGCGAACGCGGAGCGGGAACGGCGATCCGACGTGGGAAGCCGGACCCGCCGACTTCCCACGCGGGCCGTCACCCGGCGGCAGCGGCCCGCAGGGCGGTGTCGGCGAGGGTGGCGCGGTAGTCGGGGTGGGTGAGCAGGGTGGTGTGCGGGGCCAGGGCGCGGAGGCGGCCGGCGTCGAGCCAGGCGACGAGGTCGGCACGGGCGGCGACGGCGGCTCGGTGGGTGACCACCAGCCGGGTGCGGCCGCGGGTGGCGCGGTCGAGGGCTTCGGTGACCTCGTACTCGGTGGCGAGGTCGAGGCCCGAGGTCGCGTCGTCCAGGACGACCACCCGGGCGGGCCGGGCCAGCAGCCGGGCGAGCCCGAGGCGCTGCAACTCGCCTCCGGAGAGCTGGAGTTCGTCGAGCGGGGTGTCCCAGCCGAACGGCAGCCGCCGCAGGAAGCCGTCCGCCCGGGCGGCCCCCGCCTCGGTCGCGCCGGCGCCGGCCAGCGCGTCGCGCACGGTGCGGCCGACCAGCGCGGGCCGGGCGAAGGCGTAGCCGACCGCGTGCCGCAGTTCGGTCGGCGCGAGGGTGCCGACCGGGACGCCGTCGATCAGGACGGTGCCCTCGTCGGGGTCGCGCAGTCGTCCGGGGAGCGCGGCCAGCAGCGACTTGCCGGAGCCGGAGCGCCCGACCAGGGCAACCGTGCGGCCGCCGGGGACGGTGAGGTCGAGCGGCCCGAGCAGCACCCGGTCGCCGTCGCGCACCACCACGCCCCGCAGTTCGACCTGCCCGGGGCCGCCCGCCGGGAGCGCGCCCGCACCGCAGGGGGCGGGCGCGAGCGCCAGCAGCTCGTCGACCCGGGCCTGCCCGGCGCGCGCGTGGGCGACCCCGACCAGCGCCTCGACCTGCTCGAACAGTCCCGCGCCGAGTGCCGCCCAGCCGGCCGCCGCGGCGAGCGCGCCGGGGGCGAGGGCGCCGTCGGCGAGCAGGGCGCCGGCGGTGGTGAGCACCGAGACCTCGACCAGGGCGATCAGCAGGGTCGCCTGCCAGGCGGTGCGTCGCTGGGCCGCCCAGAGCGCGTGCCCGGCCGCCGAGAGCTCCGGAAGCGGCGCCAACACCCTTGTGGCCTCGCGCTGTTGGGCGCCCGCGGCGTGGATGCTGCGCAGCCCGGTGAGGGCGTCGCTCAGTCGGGCGGCGAGGACGGCCTGGACTTCCTGGTAGCGGGCGAACGCCGGCCCGGCCTGCCGCAGGAAGAGCCGGATCAGCACCACGCCGGGCACCACGCCCGCGAAGAAGGCGAGCGCCAGCCACGGTGACAGCACCCCGAGTCCGACGATCGCGCCGACCGAGGTGAGCAGCGCGGTGGCGGCGCCGAGGACGGCGGGCAGGCGTCCGCCCGCGGTGCCGGCCGAGCCCAGCAGGCGGGCGGCGAGGTCGCCGGGCGGTGGTCCGCCGTGCAGCCGGCCGCCGGGCCCGAGGGCGAGCAGGTGGCGGACGAGGCGGCCGCGCAGGGCGGCGGTGGCCTCGGCGGAGCAGGCCGGTCCGGCCGCCGCGGCGGTCGCGTCAGCGGCGGCGGCCGTGCCCAGGACGAGGGCGAGCAGCAGGAGGGCACCGGGTCCGGAGCGGCGGCCGAGGGCGGCGTCGACGGCGCCGGCGAGTACGGCGGGGAGCGCGAGCGTGCTGGCGGCCCCGGTCGGCAGGGCGAGGCCGAGGGCGAGGGTCCAGCCGGTGGGGCGGCGGGGCAACCGGGGGCTCCCGTCGGAGAGTCGGAGACGGCGTGTCGGAAACGGAGCGTCGGAAACGGAGCGGCGGAACGGCGGCAAGCCGGCGCGAGGCGGGCCGCAAGCCCGCCGGAAGCAGGCACGAGGCCGGCCGGAAGAGGGCGGGTGCCGCCCCCGCCTGTCCGGACAGGCAGGAGCGGCACCCGGTGACTACCGCCCGATCAGGGTCGGCCGAGCCGCCGGGTCAGCTGACCGTGAACAGCAGGCAGGTCAGGATGAGACAGGTGTACTGGCAGCCGTTGCCGTGGCCGGTCAGCTCGACGGACTCGGTCTCCGGCAGGTCCTGCAGAGCCGCGAGGTCGGTCTCGAAGTCCACCGTGTTCTCCATGTTCGTTTCCTCCCCTTGAGGTCACGCCCGCCGCGATCTGCACGCGGGCGTCGGGTATCGCCCCCGGACGGCCTCCATCCACCGTGCCGGGGGTGTGCCCCGGGCCTCGACGGCCCGGGAGTCTGTGGGGTGCGGGGCGGCTCAGCCCGGCCGGCCGGTCCGCAGGAACGCGGCCAGCAGCTCGTGCAGCACGGCGGCGCCCTCCTCGGCGAGCACCTCGTGCCCCGAGCCGGCCGCCTCGACGTACCGGAAGTCCTCGCCCTCGATCCGGCCGATCCGCAGCAACTCGTGCCGCAGCGAACGGGATTGGCTGACCGGGACGACCTCGTCCCGGTTGCCGTGCACCACCAGCAGCGGTGCGCTCAGCCGGTGTGCGAGCTGCAGCACGTCGCGCGGGCCGCGGGCGTCGGCGATCGGTTCGCCGCCGCCCAGCCGGGTGGTCAACGCCCGTACGGGGGGCGCCGCTTCGGCCAGCAGTCGGGCGCCGGACAGGAACGGGGCGACCACCGCGCAGCGGGCGACCTGGTCCGCCGGTGCGTGCGCGGCCGCCAGCAGCGCCAGGAACGCGCCGTAGCTGACCCCGAACAGGGCGGGCGGCTCCAGGCCGAGTGCCGCCCGCTGGCCGGCGATGCCGTCCAGCAGGTACAGCACGTCCTCCAGGTCGGGCCCGCCCCAGGCGCCCCGGATGGCCAGCGCGTGCGCCACGCCGTAGCCCGTGGAGCCGCGCTGGTTGGGGGCGACCACCGCCAGCCCCTCGGCGGCCATCCGCTGCAGCGCCGGGTCGAACTCCAGCCGCCAGGCGTCGGCCGGGCCGCCGTGCAGCGCCAGCACCAGGTGCGGGCTGCTCAGCCAGGCGTCGCCGCCGTACACCACGGCCTCCAACGGGCCGGCCGGGCCCGCCAGTTCGAGGCTCTGCGCGGGCTGCCAGCGGCCGCCCTCGCCGGGCGGGGTGCTGCCGTCCAGTCGCCAGCCGGGCGGCGGGGTCCGGACGGTGCGCACCTCGCCGGGCTGCCAGGGCAGTGTGGTGTCCCGCCACGGACCGGGCAATCCCGAGGCCAGCGGCGCGAGTTGCAGCGGCAGCGGCATCGGGCCGGTGCCGTTCGGCACCGGGCCGTGCGCCAGCAGCGCGTCCACGTCCAGGGTGGCCAGGGCCGTCGGGTGGTCGGGCGAGGAGTACGGCAGCCGCAACCCCGCCGCGTCCCAGTGCCCGACCGCGCCGAGCCGCCCGGGCGGCACCGGCACCTGGTCCAGCCGCCCCGTGGCCGGCCGCCACAGGGCGAGCGCGGACCCGGCGCCGTGGTCGATCTGCACCGCGACCCGGGGGCCGTCCGCCGCCTGGTGAAGGGCGACCGGCCGCAGGAACATGCCGGCGACGTGCAGGCACTCGGGGAACCGCAGCGGCTCGCCGCCGCCGAGGACGCCCCAGCCGAGCCGGTCGGTGCCGGGGGCGTCGCTGCGCACCATCGCGAACCGGCTGTCCGGGTCGAACAGCACCAGGCGGTCGTTGCTGCGCTCGCCGATCTCCAGCAGCGGGGTGGTGGTGCCGCTGCGCAGGTCGAGGACCACGCTGCGGACCAGGCCCGCGTTCACCCGGTCCAGGGCGAGCAGCGCACCGGTGCGGTCCAGCCAGGTGCCGCCGCCGTGCAACCCCGGGATCTGGGCCACCGGTTCGGGCGCGCTGCCGTCCGCCCGCACCAGCCAGGCGGTGGTCGCCGGGCGGGTGTCGGTGCCGAGGGCGACCGCCACCGGGGCCCGGGGGCCGAGGCCCTCGGGTGGCACGGGGAGTGGCAGCAGGCGCAGTCCGGCCATCCGGAGGGAGGCCAACGGCTGTTCCACGGTGGTGGTTTCGCCGTAGTGGAGGCGGACCAGGTCGTGTCGGTCGCCGTCGTGTCGGCAGACCAGCACCGAGCCGTCCGGCAGGGCGACCAGCTGGGAGCGCAGGCTCTCCGAGCGGTTGCCGGACAGTGGCAGCGGTAGCGGCGCGCCCGGTGTGCCGTCCTGTGGCAGCCGCCAGCTCTCCACGTACCAACCGCTGTCGGCGGACGCGGCCAGGCAGGCGGCGTGGCTGCCGTCGGCGGCGAAGGCGTAGCTCAGCCGGCGCAGCGCCTGGGTCACGGTCCGGGTGGCCACGTTCATGCTCCGCTCACCCCGCTTCCACCGGGCGGGAGTCCGGGTGGGAGTCCGGGCGGGGCCGGGTCCAGCCAGAGCCGGGGGCCACCGTGGCGCAGTCGCAGCAGGAAGGCCAACGGGCCTGCCGTGCCGGTTCCGTAGGCGGGGGCGCAGCCGGTGCCGGTCTCGTCCGGGAGGACCAGGAGGCCGTCGCGCAGGGCTGCCCGGGTGGCCAGGAGGGTGGCCACCTGCTCGGCACCGGTGCGGAACTCGGCCTCGCCGGTGGCCTCGGCGAGGTCCAGCAGGTACTCGCCGTCGCCGGCCAGCCCGTGGCAGGCGCTCGCCCCGCTGTGCCAGCGGGCGGCGAGTACGGCGCGGCCGGCGGCGCGGGCCAGGTCGAGCGCCTCGGTGTCGCCGGTGGCGCGCCAGAGCCGCAGCAGGAAGCTGCCCGCGCCGGAGGAGCCGCTGCACCAGTGGGCGAGCCGGATGTGCGCCGGGTCGCCGGCGCTCTGCGGCCACCAGGCGGTCCCGCGGTCGGCAGCAGCCCGTCCGCCGCTCCGCCCGTCCTCGCCGTCCGGGCCCGCTCCCCAGCGGACGGTGGCGGCGAGCGTGCGCCCGGCGTCGGCGGCGCCGGCGAGCAGGGCGTCGTCGCCGGTGGCCCCGGCGGTGGCCAGCAGGAAGGCGCCGACGCCCGCCACGCCGTGGGCGAAGCCGAGGTGGGTGATCCCGGCGAGCGCCGAGTCGAAGTCCGCCGGTACCGGCCAGACCGTCCCGTACGGTTCGCGGCGGGCGGCGGCGAGCAGTGCGTGGGCGCCGCGGGCGGCCCGGTCGAGGAAGCCGGCGGTGTCCGGGCCGGGGGCGTGGGCGCCGGGCGCATCGACGGCGGCAGCGCCGAAGTCGTCCGCGGCGAAGCGCAGTCGGGTGAATCCGGCGCCGGCCGCGCCGTGGCAGATGTCGGGGTTGGGCCATTCGACCGCGATCCGGTGGGCGAGCCCGGCGGCGCGGTCGGCGAGTGCGGCGTCGCCCAGCACCCGGGCGGCGTCCAGCAGCGCCCAGGCCGTCCCGGAGCGCCCGAAGTGCAGCCCGGGCAGCACCACCGGCTCGGCGGCGACGCGCCGTTCGATCCAGTCGGCCGCGGTCCGGGCCGTCCGTGCGGCGTCCGTCCGGACGGCCTCCGGCAGCCCGTCGGCCGCGACCGCCCGTGCCAGGACGGCCAGCACCCCGGCGGCGCCGTGCTGGACGTTGCACGGATCGGTCCGCTCGCCGGCGGGCACCACCGGCCACAGTCGGTCCCGTCGCTCCGGGGTGGCGGTCGCGGCGATGTGCCGCAGGCCGTCGCCGAGGAGGCGGTCACCCAGGAGGCGGTCACCCGGCGGACCGTCGCCCAGGAGGTGGTCGCGGCGGGCGGCGTCGCCGCGTGCCGGGCCGGTGCCCGGTCGGGCGGGCGCGTGCCACAGGGGCGTGACCAGGGCGGGCCGCGCGGCGCGGCCGGCGTCGGCGTCCTGCGCCGCCGCGCCCTCGCGCAGTGCCTCCCGCACCCGGGCGATCGCCCACCGCTGCTCCGGATCGTCGGCCCGCAGCCCGAGGACGGCCGGTGCCAGGCGGCGCGCGGTGGTTCCCGTTCGCGCGGCGAGGACGAGCCAGCGGCCGAGGCGTTCGGCGACCGGGCGGGCCTGCGGGAGGTCCTCCGGCAGGAGCGGGTCGTGGCCGGTGGCCAGCAGGAAGAGCAGGCCGCCGAGGGCGTACAGGTCGACGGCCGGGTCGGCGACGCAGCTGCCGGCGGGGGCCAGGCGGCCGGGTCCGTGCTCGGGGGCGCGGTAGCCGGGGGTGCCGGCCGATCCGGCGGTCCGGCCGGCCTCGGCGGCGAGTTCGAGGTCGACCAGGCGCAGGGTGCCGTCCGGGCGGACCATGACGTTGCCGGGGGAGAGGTCGCGCAGCACCAGGCCCTGGGCGTGCACCCGCTCGACCAGGTCGAGGAGGGCGTGCGCGACCGGTCCGGCCTCGGCCCAGTCGACGTCGGGGCTGCCGTCGCGGCGCAGCCGGGCGGCGACCCAGCTGCTCAGCGGCTCTCCGGCGATTCGTTCCTGCACCAGGAAGACGGAGTCGTCCTGTTCGATCAGTTCGACGGCGCGCGGCGCCAGGCCCTGCCCGGTCAGGCGGTCGAGCAGCGCGGCCTCGTGCCGCAGCGCGTCGCGGGCGTCGGTGCCCGCGCGGTCGACCTCGATGTGCGCCCGGGCCTGCTTGACCACGACCTCGGCGCCGCTGGACGCCTCCCGTCCGAGGAACACCCCGCCCTTGGCGCCGTGCCGCACGGCGGCGGTCACCGCGTACCGTCCGGCCAGCAGCACGCCGCCCCTCCGCTTCCCGCGCCCGGCGGCTTCGGAGCGCGGCGCCGGCTCGGGCCGCGGAGTCGCTTCGGACCGCGCCGAAGCTTCGGAGTGCGCGGCCGCTTGGGACTGCGCCGCCGCCTCGCTGCGCAGTGGGTCCCGTACCCAGCCCGGCGCCCGGTACGACCCGCCGCGCACGTCCTCGGCCCGCTCCCCACCGGGCCCGCGCAGCACCGACCGGTACTCCCCGTCGTTGCCGAGCTCCGCCGGCAGCGCGAACGCGCCGTACCGGTAGTGCACCCGGCTCCCGGGCCGGTACGGCCGGTCGGAGAGCACCACCGGCCCCGGCAGTCCGGCGGTGGCCCGGTCGAGCTCGGCCGCCAGCCGCTGGAACTGCGCGTCGTCCGCCGGGTAGACGGTGATGAACTTGCCCGCCGAACCGCGGTCGCTGTTGCGGGAGTTGAGTTCGCTCAGTCGTTCCTGCGCGGCGGCGAACTTGAAGCTGCACGGGTCCGCGGCGAGTATCCGGACGACCGCCGTGAGCACCTCCTCGCCGGCCATCGACGCCGCGCTGACATGGAGCTTCCACCCCTGCTCGGGCAGGGGAGAGGACGCGGACGGCCTGGCCGTGCACCAGAAGCCGCCGACGGTGACGTCCCAGTCGCCGTCGCCTCCCCGGCCTCCGGCGCCGGCCAGCGCCGCCCGCGTCGTCTCGGGCCACGAACCGCCTGCATCCGGTTCGCGGCGCGCCGGTCCCCGGCCCCCAGCAGCACGCAGCGATGTGCCCGCGCTCATTCGCCACCACATCCCTTCGTCGGTTGCTGCCCCTCCAGGGGCGGTGAGGACGACGCCTCGGCGGGGCCAGGGGGCCCGCACCGGCGGGGTGCCCGCCCCGCCGCCCCGCCGCCCCGCCGGCCCGCCGGGGCGACTGGGGCAACTCCCGTTCGCAGGACTGAAGTTAGTTTCGAGAAAACCGGCGGCTCAACGCACAGCCGGTCACTTCACTCGTAAGGGTGATCCAGGGGCGGTTTCGAATTCGTACGAGAGCCCTGGTGTGTGCAGCGGGCGCCGGGCGTGCGGGTGCGCACGGCCCGCGCGGGGCTGTCCGGGCGCCCCCCGTCGCAGGTTGACGCGCATCCGTGCGCCGACGGCACCCGCGTCCGAAGCCCTCCGCGAGCCGTTCGAACACCGCGCCGATCCGGCGCCGACACCCGCGCGGCCTCCCCACCGCGCCCGGCCGAGCCCCGCCGGCACCCGCACCGGCACCTGCGCCGACACCTGCGCCGACACCCGCGCCGACACCCGCGTCCGCCGCCGGGGCACCCCGCGACCGCCCTGTTGCCGCCCCGGCACCCGAACGGCCGAGGCCCGATCGCCCCCGCGCGCACGGTAGTCTCGACAGGTGCCGAAACTGTCCGACGTCATCACCGCGCTCGAAGAGGTCTACCCGCCGCAGTGGGCGGAGTCCTGGGACGCCGTCGGCCTGGTCTGCGGAGACCCTCAGGCCGAGGTCAGCCGCGTGCTGTTCGCCGTCGACCCCGTCCAGGCGGTCGTCGACGAGGCCGTGGAGTGGGGCGCCGACCTCGTGGTCACCCACCACCCCCTCTACCTGCGCGGCACCACCAGCGTCGCCGCCACCACCTTCAAGGGCCGGGTGGTGCACACGCTGATCACCAACGGCATCGCCCTGCACGTCGCGCACACCAACGCCGACCACGCGGCCCCCGGCGTCTCGGACGCGCTCGCCGAGGCGGTGGGCCTGCGAGTGACCGGTCCGCTGGTGCCGGACCCGACCGACCCGCTGGGCCGCCGGGGCTCCGGCCGGATCGGCCTGCTGGAGCCGCCGCTGCAGCTGTCCGCGTTCGCCGCGCGGGTCGCCGAGGGCCTGCCCGCCACCGCCGCCGGCGTCCGCGTCGCGGGTGACCCGACCCGGCTGATCAGCCGGGTCGCGGTGTGCGGCGGCTCGGGCGACGGCTTCCTCGCCGAGGTGCGGGCGGCCGGCGTCGACGCCTACGTGACCGCCGACCTGCGCCACCACCCGGCCTCCGAGGCCGCCGAGGCGGCGCCCGTCGCGCTGGTCGACGCCGCCCACTGGGCCACCGAGTGGCCCTGGCTCGGCCTGGCCGAGCGCGCCCTGCAGTCCGCCGCCGACAAGCACGGCTGGACCGTGGAGACCAAGGTCTCCCACCGGGTCACCGACCCGTGGACCGCGCACGCCCCCATGTCCTTCACCGCCTGACCCGATTCACAGGAGCTCCCCGCTTGAACGCCGCGCCCGCCGACCAGATCCGCCTGCTCGACCTCCAGGCCATCGACTCGAAGCTCGACCAGCTGGCCCACCGGCGCCGGACGCTGCCCGAGCACGCCGAGATCGACAAGGCGACCGCCGACCACACCGCCCTCAAGGACCTCGTCGTCGCCGCCGAGGCCCAGAAGGGCGACACCGCCCGCGAGCTGACCAAGGCCGAGCAGGACGTCGAGCAGGTCCGCGCCCGTGCCGCCCGCAACCAGCAGCGCCTGGACTCCGGCGCGATCACCTCGCCGAGGGACCTGGAGAACCTCCAGCACGAGATCGGCTCGCTCGCCAAGCGCCAGGGCGACCTGGAGGACGTCGTGCTGGAGATCATGGAGCGCCAGGAGAGCGCCAAGAGCCGGGTCGAGGAGCTGTCCGCCCGCCTGGAGCACTCCACCGTCGTCCTCAACGAGGCCGAGGGCCGCCGCGACGCCGCCTTCGCCGAGATCGACGGCGAGGCCGACAAGGTCAAGCGGGACCGCGAGACGGTCGCCGCGGTCATCCCGGCCGACCTGCTGAAGGTCTACACCAAGCTGCGTGAGACCCAGGGCGGCGTCGGCGCGGCCCGGCTCTACCAGCGCCGCTGCGAGGGCTGCCGCACCGAGTTCTCGATCACCGAGGTGAACGCCATCAAGGCCGAGCCGGCCGACAAGGTGGTCCGCTGCGAGAACTGCTCGCGGATCCTGGTCCGCACCGCGGACTCGGGCGTCTGAGCCGGTGGCGGCGCGCTTCATCGTCGAGGCGGACGGCGGGTCCCGGGGCAACCCGGGGCCGGCCGGCTACGGCGCGGTGGTCCGGGACGGGGACACCGGGCAGATCGTCGCGGAGGCCGCCGAGTTCATCGGCCACGCCACCAACAACGTGGCCGAGTACCGGGGTCTGATCGCCGGCCTCAAGGCGGCCCGCGAGCTCGACCCGGACGCCTCGGTGGACGTCCGGATGGACTCCAAGCTCGTCGTCGAGCAGATGTCCGGGCGCTGGAAGATCAAGCACCCCGACATGCAGCCGCTCGCCGCCGAGGCCCGGACGGTCTTCCCGCGCGGCCGCGTCGCGTACACCTGGATCCCGCGCGAGCGGAACAAGGACGCCGACCGGCTGGCCAACGAGGCGATGGACGCGGGCAAGGCCGGGCGCCAGTGGGAGCCCAGGCCGAAGGCCCCGGCCGTCGCCGCGGCCGCCGACGAGCCGCCGCTGGAGACCGCCGCCCCGAAGGCCGGCTGGGCCGCCCCCGCCGACCTCGGCACCCCGACCACCTTCGTCCTGCTGCGCCACGGCGAGACCCCGCTCACCCCGGAGAAGCGTTTCTCCGGCAGCGGCGGCAGTGACCCGGAGCTCTCCGACAAGGGCCGCTGGCAGGCCGAGCGGGCCGCCGAGGCCCTCGCCGCGCGCGGCAGCATCCAGGCGGTGGTGGCCTCCCCGATGCGCCGCACCCGGCAGACCGCCGAGACCGTCGCCGCCCGGCTGGGCCTGGAGGTCCGGTACGAGGACGGGCTGCGCGAGGTCGACTTCGGCGACTGGGAGGGCCTGACGTTCGCGGAGGTGCAGCAGCGCCACCCGGAGGACCTCTCGGCCTGGCTGGGCTCGGCCAAGGCCAAGCCGACCGGCAGCGCCGAGAGCTTCACCACCCTCACCCACCGGGCCGGCGTCGCCCGGGACAAGATCATCGCCCGGTACGCGGGGAAGACCGTGCTGGTGGTCTCGCACGTCAGCCCGATCAAGACGCTGGTCCGGCTGGCACTCGGCGCCCCGCCGGACTCGATGTACCGGATGGAGCTGAGCGCCGCCTCGATCTGCGCCGTCCAGTACTACTCGGACGGCAACGCCTCGCTGCGGCTGCTCAACGACACCTCGCACCTGCGCTGACCCGCCTCCCGGGACGGTCCCGCGCCCCGGGACGGTCCCGCCTCCCGGGACGGTCCCGCGCCCCGGGACGGTCCCGCCTCCCGGGACGGTCCCGCGCCCCGGCCCGTCAGTGCACCTTGGTGACGACCACGTCCAGCTGCCACGGCTTGCGGGCGGTGCCCTCGGCCGCGAGCTCCACCCGGTGGCCCAGGTCCAGCAGCGCGTCCATCAGCTCGCCGGGCGTCTTCGGCTCGGCCCCGGCGACCAGGAGGTCCCGGACGAGCCGGCCCTTGGTGGCCTTGTTGAAGTGGCTGACCACGGTGCGCTTGCCGCCGCGCTCCTGCAGCACCCGGACGGTCGCGGTCCGGGCGGCCACCTCGCCGGCCGGCTTCCAGGCCGCCGCGTACGCGGAACTGCGCAGGTCCAGCACCAGCCCGTCCGCGACCTCCGGGAGGACGGCGGCCGTCGCGCCCCGCCAGTACGTCCCGAGCGCCCCCGGGCCGGGGAGCTTCACGCCCATCGAGCAGCGGTAGGACGGGATCCGGTCGGAGATCCGCACGGCGCCCCAGAGGCCGGAGAAGACCAGCAGCGAACGCTCGGCCCGGTCGTACGCGGCGGAGTCCAGGGTGGCCAGGCCGAGGTTGTCGAACAGCACCCCGGTGTACACCTCGCCCGCCGGGCGGGCGCCGGCGGTCGGCAGGCCGGCGTTCTTGGCGATCTCGCCGCGCAGGCCGGGGGACAGGCCCAGCACCTCGGCGGCGGTGTCCTCGTCACCCCGGCAGAGGCCGACCAGCGCGTCCAGCACCGTCGCGCGTGCCGCCGTCAGTCCGGGCAGCGACAGCCGGTCCAGCGCCACCGGCCCGCCGTCCCCGGACCCGGCCTTGCCCTCCGAGGGCGGCAACAGCACCAGCACAGCGGACTCCTCAACAGTTCGTGGCGACGGACCCCGCCACCCTACTGCGACCGCTCCGGCTCCCGACGCCACGCGGAGGGGCGGGAGGTCACGGTGCTCCGGCCGCCGCTTCGCACCGCTCCTCTCCCGCTTCGCATCGCTCCTCTCCCGCTTCGCATCGCGCTGCTCCCGCTTCGCACCGCACCGCTCCCGCTCCGTACCCGCTCCGCGCCGGCGGCCCGGGGCGGTGGCGAGAATCCGGTGGGAACATCCCCCGCCCGCCGCTACCGTGAGCAGCGAGGAGAGTGATCGAGATGACCCTGCGACCCCTGGACCTGGTGCCCGACGACGGTGACGCCGTGGAGGAGTCCCTGTCCGTGCGGCTGCCCGCCGGTCTGCCGGAGGAGACCCGGCAGGCGCTGGAGTTCGCGCTGCGGGCGACGGCGCAGGCGGTGATGGCCGGGCGGGTGCGGGTGACGGAGGCGCCCGGCGGGGCGGACACCGCCGAGCTGACCTTCGAGGTCCGGCAGTCCGAGGTGCCCGAGGCGCTCGCCGAGCAGGCCCGGCCGGACAGGGCCGAGCGCCGGGCGGCCCTGGTGGCCCGGATCCGCGCCGCCAACGCGGAGACGCTGGAGAGGCTGAAGGACCTGTGACGACCCTCACCGAGTACCTGGACCTGGAGGACGTCACCTACCTCGCCGGCGGCCCGGAGAACATCCGCGACCTCGGCGGGCTGCTCTCGGCGATCGCCCGCCCGCAGGCGAGCGTGTTCGGCGACGACGCCTACCCGGACCTCTGGTCCAAGGCGGCCGCACTCGGGCAGAGCCTGGCCCGCAACCACCCCCTGGTCGACCGCAACAAGCGCACCGCCTTCGAGGCGATGCTGCTGTTCCTGGACTACAACGGCGAGCCGTACACCGACCCGCACCCGGACGACGCCGTGGCGTTCATGCTGCGGCTGGCCACCGGCGGGTACGACGACGCGGTCGCGCTCGCGGCGAAGGACCTGAAGTCCCTGCTGGGACGCTGAGCCTTCGTCCGGAATCACCTGATTCGCCCTACGCTGCCTCCATGCCTCGCCGAAAACTGCGCGTCAAGGCCGCCGACTCCGCCCGGATCAACACCGAGCTGACCGAACTCCGCTCCTGCCTGGAGATCCACACCGAGTGGCCGGAGCCGGTGCTCGCCGAGGCGGAGGAGGCGGCCGAGCGCCCCCGCATGCCCGAGGACGACGCCACCGAGCTGCCGCTGTTCACCGTCGACCCGCCCGGCTCCCGCGACCTCGACCAGGCCATGCACCTCACCCACCGCGCCGGCGGCGGCTACCGGGTGTACTACGCGATCGCGGACGTGGCCGCCTTCGTCCGCCCGGGCGGCGCGATCGACGCCGAGGCCCGCCGCCGGGTCGAGACCCTCTACTTCCCGGACCACCGCGTCCCGCTGCACCCCACCCGGATCTCCGAGGACGCCGCCAGCCTGCTGCCGGGCGAGCCCCGGCCCGCCCTGCTCTGGCAGCTGGACCTGGACGCCGACGGCGCCGTCGTCCTCGCCGACCTGCGCCGCGCGCTGGTCCGCTCGCACCGCCGGCTGGACTACGCCGCCGTCGAACGCGCAGTGGAGCTCGGCGGCGCCGACGAACAGCTCGCCCTGCTCGCCACCGTCGGACGGCTGCGCGAGGAGCAGGAGCGCGCCCGGGGCGGGATCAGCCTGCCGGTGCCCGAGCAGGAGGTCGAGGAGACCCTGCACGGCTACGTCCTCGGCTACCGCGCGCCCGGACCGGCCGACGGCTGGAACGCCCAGATCTCGCTGCTCACCGGCATGGCCGCGGCCGAGCTGATGCTGGACGCGGGCGTCGGCCTGCTGCGCACCCTGCCCGCCGCGCCCGCCGCCGCGTACGAGCGGCTGCGCCGGATCGCCGCCGCACTGGACGTGGACTGGCCGCAGGCGCTCCCGTACCCGGAGCTGATCCGCTCCCTGGACCCGGACGTGCCGCTGAACGCCGCCTTCCTGAACGCCTGTACGGGCCTGCTGCGCGGCGCCGGCTACCACGCCTTCGACGAGTCCCGCGGCCTGCCCGCGCCCGCCGAGCCGGGCCACGCCGCGCTCGCCGCCCCGTACGCGCACTGCACCGCGCCGCTGCGCCGGCTCGGCGACCGCTTCGCACTGGAGATCTGCGCGGCGGTGGCGGCGGGGGAGGACGTGCCGGACTGGGCGCGGGAGGCGCTGCCGTCCGTGCCGGAGCTGATGGCCGGCGGGGACCGCCGCGCGGCCGAGGTCGAACGCCTCTGCGTGGACCTGGTGGAGGCGGAGCTGCTGGCCGGCCGGGAGGGCGAGGACTTCTCCGCGGTGGTCGTCGACGTGGACGAGCAGCGGCCCGGCTCGGGCACCGTGCAACTGCGCGACCCCGCCGTCAGGGCGCGCTGCGAGCCTCCGGGCACCGGTACGGCGGCGGGCGCGACCGGGGGTGCGGCCGGTCCGCTGCCGCTCGGTCGGGTGATCGACGTCCGGCTGACGAAGGCCGACCCGGCCACCCGGACCGTCCGCTTCGCGGCGGTGTGACCGGGGCCCGCCCCCCAGCCTGCTCCGCCCGCCGCCGCCCCCGCCCCCGCCTGCCCCCGCGCCGCCGCGCCCGTCCCTGGCGCGCCGCCCGCCACCCGCACGCCGGCCGCCCGCCACCCGTACGGTCCGTCCCGCCGCCCCGCCCCCGGCCCGCGGTGGGAGGATCGGTCCGTGCTCGATGCCCAGCCCCCCGCCGTCGCCCCCGCGTCCGCCCCCGATCCCGGGCCCGGTCGGCGCCGCCGACTGCTCGTCCTGGCGATCTGCTGCCTGAGCCTGTTCATCGTCGGCCTGGACAACACCGTGGTGAACATCGCGCTGCCCGCGATCCAGCGGGACCTGCGCGCCCCGGCCTCCGGGCTGCAGTGGATCATCGACGCCTACACCCTGGTGCTGGCCTCGCTGCTGATGCTGTTCGGCTCGGTGGCCGACCGGTTCGGCCGCCGCCGGGTGTTCCAGACCGGGCTGGTGTGCTTCGCGCTCGGCTCGCTGCTGTGCAGCCTGGCGCCGAGCCTGGGCTGGCTGGTGGCCTTCCGGGCGCTGCAGGCGGTGGGCGGCTCGATGCTCAACCCGGTGGCGATGTCGATCATCACCAACACGTTCACCGATCCCAGGGAGCGGGCCCGGGCGATCGGCGTCTGGGGCGGGGTGGTCGGCATCTCGATGGCGCTCGGCCCGCTGCTCGGCGGCTTCCTGGTGGACGGCGCGGGCTGGCCGTCGATCTTCCTGATCAACGTCCCGGTCGCGCTGCTCGCCATCGCGCTGACGGCCCGCTACGTCCCGGAGTCCCGCTCGCCCCGGCCGCGCCGGCTGGACCCGGTGGGGCAGCTGCTGATGATCGTGCTGCTCGGCTGCGGCACCGCCGCGATCATCGAGGGACCGGGCAACGGCTGGACCTCCCCGCTGATCCTGGCGCTCGGCGCGGCCGCGCTGGCCGCGCTGGTGGCGTTCCCGCTGTGGGAGCGGCGGGTGGCCGAGCCGCTGGTGGACCCCCGGTTCTTCGCCAGCGCGCCGTTCACCGGGGCGACCGTCACCGCGGTCTGCGCCTTCGCCGCACTCGGCGGCTTCCTCTTCCTCAACACCCTCTACCTCCAGGTCGTCCGGCACTACGACCCGGTCGAGGCCGGGCTGTGGACGCTGCCGATGGCCGGGATGATGCTGGTCTGCGCGCCGCTGTCCGGACGGATCGTCGGCAGCCGGGGCCCGCGCCTGCCGCTGGTCGCGGCCGGGCTCGGCCTCGCGGCGAGCGGCCTGCTGCTCACCCGGCTCGCCGCCGACTCCCCGCCGGCGCTGCTGCTGGTCGCGTACGCGCTGTTCGGCTTCGGCTTCGGCATGGTGAACGCGCCGATCACCAACGCCGCCGTCTCCGGCATGCCGCGCGCCCAGGCGGGCGTGGCGGCGGCGGTCGCCTCGACCAGCCGTCAGATCGGCCAGTCGCTGGGCGTCGCGGTGATCGGTACGGTCGTCACCTCGGCGGTGGTCGGCCCGGTCGTGAGCGGCTTCGCCCCGGCCAGCCACACCGGCTGGTGGATCCTGGTGGGCCTCGGCGGCGCGATCCTCGTCCTGGGCCTGGTCACCACCGGCGCCTGGGCGAGCGCGACGGCCGCCCGGGTCGCCGCCCGCCTCGGCAGCGAGCCGCCGGCGGTGCGGTCCGGTGTACGGGAGGCGCCGCCCGAGCGGCTACGATGACCACTACGGCGGAAGAGCCGGCCGGGCGGTCGCGACGGGTCCCAGACCCGCCGAGGAACGTCCGGGCTCCACAGAGCAGGGTGGTGGGTAACGCCCACCCGGGGTGACCCGCGGGACAGTGCCACAGAAAACAGACCGCCCACCGCTTCCGGCGGTGGGTAAGGGTGAAACGGTGGTGTAAGAGACCACCAGCGACCGGGGTGACCCGGCCGGCTAGGTAAACCCCACCTGGAGCAAGGTCAAGATCGGTGCCCTCGGGCACCGTGCGCGGACGATTGAAGGCTGCTCGCCCGAGTCCGCGGGTGGACCGCACGAGGCTGTCGGCAACGGCAGCCCTAGATGGATGGCCGCCTCCCCGGGCCGCGCGAGCAACCCGGGAGACAGAACCCGGCGTACAGGCCGACTCTTCCGCCCCCTTCCCCGCCCCCGGGCGGGCGCGCACCGCAGTCACGCGGGATGCGCCCCCCCGCGACGACGCCGTTCCCCGCGACTACGCGGGATGCGCGCCGACGGCGTCGCGGATCTGCTCGCCGAGCCCGCCGTTGACCCGGGCGCAGTTGGCGCAGCAGAAGAACATCCCGGCCACTTCGACGCCGTGACCCACGATGCGGACGTTGCACTGCTCGCAGCGGGGCGCGAGCTTCTCCATCGCGCACTCGAAGCTGTCGAAGGTGTAGGTGTCGCCGGTGACCGTCTTGATCTCGAAGGCCAGCCAGTAGTCGTTGCCGCAGGTGACGCAGATGGCCATGGCGGCCGTCTCCTTCCGGTGGGGCCGCTCCCGGCGGGGCGGCTGTTCCCAGTGTCGAAGGCCCGGTCGGCGGCGGCCACCCGGCGGGACTGTCGGGGCGGACCCGGGCTCAGTCCGAGGACGGGCCCTGGCGTTCGGAGAGCTCCTCCAGGGCACGGACGGCGCGCTCGGCGTCGTCGGCGGCGACGAACAGGTGGTCGTGGTGGAAGCCGGCCACCACGTTGCAGCTGATCCCGTCCTCGGCGAGTCGCGTGGCGACGGCCGCGGTCAGGCCGACGGCCTCCAGCGCCGAGTGGATCTGCAGGGTGATCCAGGCCGCCACGTAGTCGTAGCGCAGCCCGAGGGCGTCAGCCTCCTCCTGGGCGACCACCACCGTGACCCCCTCGGGCTCGGCGACGGTCACCACCGGCCGCATGCCGGCGGGCACCTTCGCGGGGAGCGTGCAGTAGACGTACCGCCCCGGGTTGAGCAGCGGGCGCATTCCGCGCAGCAGCGTCGCAAGATCTCGTTCTCCGGCCATGCCCGCCACCGTAGCGGCTGGGTGGTGGCGGAGTCCGGGCCTGGCGGCCGTGTCGGGCGCGGCCGGGCGGGCCGCCGGCGGAGCCATCGGTACGACTGCTGGGCGACTGTCGGCGACATATCGGTGAACCGTTGACGAGCGACAGTCGCCGATATATCGTCGAACTATCGAGACGGTGACTCGACTGTCTCGGAGAACCAGGAGGTGGGCGCCATGCGCTCAGGAATGCGATTTCGTGGAGAGGGTCCGCGCGGCGGTGGTCGCCGTGGCGGGCCGGGGCCGGACCTCCGGGGAATGCCCGGGGAGGCCTTCGAGGGCCGGGAGGCGTTCGGCGGGTTCGGTCCGCCGTTCGGCGGCGGTGGCCCCGGGCGGCCGATGGGCGGCCCGTTCGGGCACGGCTTCGGCGGTCACGGCGGCCGGCGGGGCGGCCCGCACGGGCGGCGCGGCGGCCGGGCCCGGCGCGGTGACGTGCGGGCCTCGCTGCTGGCGCTGCTCAAGGAGCGGCCGATGCACGGCTACGAGATGATCGCCGAGATCACCGAGCGGACCGGCGGGGCCTGGCGGCCCAGCCCGGGTTCGATCTACCCCAACCTCCAGCTGCTGGAGGAGGAGGGCCTGATCACCGCGGAGGAGGTCGGCGGCAAGCGGCTGGTCTCGCTCACCGAGGCGGGCCGGACCGAGGCCGAGGCCGGACCGGCGGAGCCGTGGGCGGAGGCCGGCCGTGAGGTCGACTGGGAGGCCGTCCAGGAGGTCGGCCAGGCGCTCGCCGCGGTCGACCAGGCGATCCGGCAGGTCATGGCGACCGGGACGGAGACGCAGCGCGCCAAGGGCCTGGCCGTGCTGACCGAGGCCCGCAAGAAGCTGTACCTCATCCTCGCCGAGGATGACTGACCGGCGCGGGGGGAGACGCACCGGCGTGACGGGCGGTGCCGCTGCTCAGGGGTGGACCAGGAACAGGGCCACGCAGACCAGCAGCAGCACCGCCCAGCCGAACCAGAGCCAGCCGTTGGGCCCGATCGTCACCGTGTAGAGGCTCACCGCCAGCAGCAGCACCCCGGTGACCCCGGCGACCTGCCGGTTGTGGTGCGCGACCGCGCGCGAGCTGCTTCGCGGGTGCCGTACCGACCTGGCCATGTCGACCTCCCGGGGAAGGCGATGGGGGAGCGGGCGGCCCGCCGGCCGGAGGCTCCGTCAGCCGGAGGCCTTGGCGGAGGCCGCCTCGTCGTACTCGTAGCGCCAGAACCAGCTCAGGCCCCGAACCTGCTTGGCCCGGACGTACACCAGTGTGCGCGCGGGGACGTCTCCGTGCGCGGGGACCGGGACGGTGTACTTCTTGGGCACGCCCAGCATCGGCCCCAGCGGGATCGGGAGGACCTTCCCGTCCAGAGGGCCGCCTACGAACGCGGTGTCCGTGCTCTTCATCCCTCCAGGGTCTCACCTCCGCGGAGATGCCCGGCCGGCCCCGTCGGGTGACCGGGGGCGCCCTGGTGGGAGGGTGAGCGGGAGGCTTCGTGAGGGCGGAGTGCCGGGAGTGTGCCCGGGGTGCGCGCGGGAGTGTGACCGGAGAGGCACCGCCCCCGGTCATCCGGAGGGTCCGAGCACCCCTATCCTTGCCTGTACGCCCTCGGGGTTCACCCGGGTCAGCGGGCCCCGTACGGGCCGGGCTCGGCGCGGATCCGCGCGCTCTCCGGTCGATCCGGCGCGGACAACGTGCTGCCGCGACTGCGTACCGTGACCCGGGCGTCGGCCGTCCGGTGACCCCGGGCCGCGGTCGACGGGGCGCGGACGGCAGGGCCGAGCAACCCCGGGAAGCATGCGGGGGCATCGTGCGTTGCGTCGGAGTGTACGTCGAACGCTGTGCCGCACCAGGCACGGCAGTTGCGCGGAAGGGGCCCGATGGAAGCCGGCGGCAGGTGGACGACCTGGTGGCAGAAGCGTGATCGTCAGCGGGCCAGGGCAGGGGGCGCGGACGGCCCGGCCGCCGGGCTGGATCAGCTGCTCGGCGCAGTGCGCGCCGGTTTCCCGCTCGCGCCCGCCGCCCATCCGACCGGCTACCGCTGTTCCTGCGACCGGGTGGCCTGTCCGGCCCCGGCCCAGCACCCGGTCTCCTTCGCCTGGCAGACCCAGGCCACCACCGACCCCGAGCAGCTGTCCCGCTGGCTCGCCCGCGACCCGAACGCCAACTTCATCACCGCCACCGGCCGGGTGCACGACGTGCTGGACGTCCCGGCGGAGGCCGGACGGCTGGCGCTGGAGCGGCTGACCGCCCTGGGCGTCGAGGGCCCGGTCGCCGCGGTCGGCGAGGACCGCTACCTGTTCTTCACCGCCACCCGCGGCACCCCGCAGGACGAGGACGAGTGGTGGCCCAGCGCGCTCGACTCCACCCCGGACACCATGTCCGAGCACCCCGGCCTGCGCTGGCACTGCCGCGGCTCGTACACCCTGCTGCCGCCGGCCGCGCTGCCGGACGGCTCCCGGGTGCAGTGGCTGCGCGGGCCCGAGCAGCCACTGCCGGACCCGCTGCGCGTGCTGGACGTGCTCACCGACGCCTGCACCGAGGTGGGCGCCGTCGCCGAGGAGCAGTGGCTCATCGGCTAGGGCCGGTCGTCAAACCCCCGCCCTCCGGGCGGACGGCGGGGGTTTGACGACCGGCCCTCACGCGCCTGCACCCGCTAGGGAAGTGCTACGGACGCGCTACGGAAGGGTGAGGATCTCCGCGCCGTCCGCGGTGACCACCAGGGTGTGCTCGAACTGGGCCGTGCGCTTGAGGTCCTTGGTGACGACCGTCCAGCCGTCCGGCCAGATCTCGTAGTCGTAGGTGCCCAGGGTCAGCATCGGCTCGATGGTGAAGGTCATGCCCGGCTTGATCACCTCGGTGGCCCGGTCGCTGTCGTAGTGCGGGATGATCAGGCCGGAGTGGAACGACGTGTTGATGCCGTGTCCGGTGAAGTCCCGCACCACGCCGTAGTCGAAGCGCTTGGCGTAGGACTCGATGACCCGTCCGATGACGTTGATCTGACGGCCCGGCTTGACCGCCTTGATCGCCCGGTTGAGGGATTCCCGGGTGCGCTCGACCAGCAGCCGGGACTCCTCGTCCACGTCGCCGACCAGGTAGGTGGCGTTGAGGTCGCCGTGCACCCCGTGGATGTACGCGGTGGCGTCGATGTTGACGATGTCGCCGTCCTGCAGCACGGTCGAGTCCGGGATGCCGTGGCAGATCACCTCGTTGATCGAGGTGCAGACCGACTTGGGGAAGCCCCGGTAACCCAGGTCGGACGGGTAGGCGCCGTGGTCGCACATGTACTCGTGGGCGACGACGTCCAGCTCGTCGGTGGTGACACCGGGGGCGATCAGCTTGGCCGCCTCGTCCATCGCCCGGGCGGCGATCCCGCCCGCGATCCGCATCTTCTCGATCGTCTCGGCGGTCTGCACCTCGGGCCCGGTGTACGGCGTCGGGGCGGGCCGCCCGACGTACTCGGGACGCGCGATGTGCGCCGGGACCTTGCGGGTGGGGGACTGGATGCCGGGTACGAGAGCCATGGCCGCGAGTCTAGTCGCCGGGCCCGGCCGGGACGGGCGGTGTGCGGACCCGCCCGGGCCGGGGAATGATCGGTACCGACCCATCCGCCTGAACGGGAGTACGCCATGCCCTTCGGATTCAACCGCAAGCCGACCGGGAAGCCCGGCGAGTGGTTCTACTGCATCAAGCACGGAAAGGTCGAGGAGGGCCCGGAGTGCCCGGCCAAGGACCGCCTGGGGCCGTACGACAGCCCCGAGGAGGCCGCCCACGCGCTGCGGATCGCGGACGAGCGCAACCGGGAGTGGCGCAACGACCCGCGGTGGAGCGACAAGCCCGAGGACGGGACGGCCGAGTAGACGGCGTCGGCGCGCAGTGGGGAGGTCAGTGCGGGTCGGGGGCGGTGAAGTACTCCTCGTCCACGCTCAGCACGACGAGGCGCCGCCCGCCCACGAGGGCCTGGGCGGCGGCCTGGTCCACGGGCGGCGCGGGCCGGGACTCCCGGTCCGCCCAGGCCTTCGTGGTGGCGTTCGGCGCCGCGAGCTTCCAGGGGAAGCCCGCGCCCGGCGTCGGGGCGCCGCTCGGGTCCTTCCGCTCGTCGAAGGCCAGGCTCACCCCGAGCAGGTCGTGGTCTCCGTCGGTGCGGGGGAAGCCGTACCAGAGCGCCTCGCCGGGCCGGGGCGAGGCGTTGGAGTCGGTGCCCTGGGCGCCCTGGGCGGCCATCGCCTGGTCCCAGCGCGACCGGGCCTGCTGCGGATCGCCGCTCACTGCCAGGTACCTGACCACCTGTCGGCGGCACTTCGGGGCCGGCCAGTGCACCCCGGAGCCGTCGGACCGGCCGGGATCGACGCCGCAGCCGTCCTGCACGCCCTCGCCGATCGGCTGGGCGCCGGAGAGCGCCGGGAGCAGCACGGCCAGCCGCCGGTCGATCTCGGCGGCCAGGGACCGGTCGGCGGCGGCGACCTCGGGGGAGGCGGCCAGGGCGGCGACGTCCGGCGGCTGAGGGGCGAGCGTGCCGCCGACCGCGCGGGGAGCCGGGGCCCGGTCCGCGGCCTGGTCGCCCGGTGACAGCGCCCAGTCGAGCGCGCCGGCCACGGCGGCGGCCACGACGATCCCCACGGCCGCCCACGGCTTCCAGCCCCCGGTTCTCATGCCGGGCAGTCTGTCACAGCGTGGCGGCCGTCCCGGTGGACTTCTCCGGCTCCCGTCCGGCCGCGCGCTGCTGCAGCGAGCCTTCCTACAGCGCCCGTTCCTGCAGCGACCTTTGCTGCTCGGGCCGTTCCTGCTCGGCCTGTTCGTGTTCTGCCTGTTCGTGTTCGGCGCGGACGGCGGCGGCGTGCAGGTCGGTGCGGTCGTCGTAGGCGAGCAGCCTCGGCAGCGCGGCGGCGACCGCGAGGACGGCGACGACGCAGGCGACACCGCCGGTCCAGACGGCGGCGCGCACGCCGATCAGCCCGGCCACGGTGCCCGCCCGGACCTGGCCGAGCTGCGGCCCGACCGAGTAACTGAGCAGCTCGACACCGGCCATCCGGCCGCGGACCGCGTCCGGGATGGACTGGTTCCACATGGTCGAGCGGGCCAGCCCGCTGATCTCGTCGGCGCCGCCGGCCAGTGCCAGCCCGAGCAGCACCAGCCAGACGTTCCCGGACAGCCCGGCCAGCGCCATCGCCGCGCCCCAGCCGACGGCGGCGGCCAGCAGCAGCCGCCCGTGCCGGTGCACCCGGGACGTCCAGCCGCTGGTCGCCCCGACCAGCAGGGCGCCGGCGGCGGAGGCCGCGTACATCGGGCCGAGCGCCCAGTCCGCACCCAACTCCGAGGCGAGGAAGGGGAAGACGGCCACCGGGTAGGCGAACAGCATGGCGCACACGTCGATCGCGTAGGTGCCGAGCAGGTCCTTGCGGCTCCACGCGTACCGGACGCCGGTCAACACCGCCTGCACCGAAGGCCGTTCGGCGCCGGTGGCGGGCGGCACCGCCTTGATCCGGACGAGCAGCAGCAGCGAGGCGCCGAAGGTGAGCACGTCCAGCGCGTACGCCGTCTGCACCCCGGCGAGCGCCACCACGACACCGGCCAGCGCCGGCCCGGCCACCGAAGCGGCGTTGTGGTACAGGGACTTGAGGGCGAACGCGGCGGTCAGGTGCTGGTGCGGGACGATCCGCGGGGTGAGCGAGTCCAGGGCCGGGCGCTGCACGCCGTCGGCGGCCGCGACCAGCGCGGCGACCAGGTAGATCGGCCAGAGCAGCGGGTGCGGCAGCAGGGCGTTGAGCAGCAGCAGCCCGGCCAGTACGCCGAGCGCGGCCTCGGCGCGCAGCACCAGCTTGCGGCGGTCCAGGGCGTCGGCGAGGGCGCCGCCCCACAGGCCGAAGACGATCAGCGGGACGAGTTCGACGGCGCCGATCAGGCCGACCGCGAAGGAGGAGCCGGTGAGCTCCTTGATCTGCATCGGCACGGCGACGAGCGTGAGGAAGCTGCCGAAGCTGGTGACGCAGCCGGACGTCCAGAGGTAGCGGAAGTCGCGCGACGCGCGCCACGGCGACAGGTCGGGCGTCAGCGAGCGCAGGCTCGACCGGATCCGCCCGGGCGCGGAGGTATGCGGGGGTTCGTCGACGTTCACGAACCATCATCCTGAGCCGGGCCCCACCCCTCCCGCAAAGGGTTTTCGAGCCGCCCGCACCGGCCACCGTTCCGCGGTCCGCCGCACCTGATGCCGCGGCGTTGGTGACCGGGTGTTCGGGCGGGCTACCAGCGGCTGAGCCCGGGGGTCGAGGTCAGCCGGCCGGCGAGGTCGGCCAGGCGGTCGAGGGTGGAGCGGCGGCCGGGCGGCCGGCCGGCGGCGGCGCTGACCAGGTGCTGGGCCAGGTCGAAGGGTTCCTCGGCGGCGGTGCCGACGGCCAGCCGTTCGTGCGCCAGCCCGCCGAGGTCGCCCGGCGCGGTGGGGTCGGCGCCGTCCAGCGCGAGCACGGTGGCGCCGTGCCGCCGGGCGTCGTGCACCCGCTCCAGCAGCGGGGCGCCGGCCGCCTCCGGGGCGACCACCAGGACGGTGGCTCCGCGCCCGGCCCCGGTGAGCCGCCGCAGGTCGTGCGCCAGGTGGGCCGGCGCGCCGGCCGGCGGACGGTGCCGCAGCAGGGTGGGCGCCAGCCGGGGGACGGCCGACCACGCGGCCTCGTCCGCCAGGTGGGCGGCCAGGTGCCAGGGCTCGTACGCCTCGGTGCCGACCAGCAGCAGGGCGTCCGCCCCGCGCCGCTGCACCGAGCGCCGCAGCGCCCCGGCGAAGCCGCCGACCGCCTCCGGCCAGCCCGTGCCCGCCAGCCGTTCCCGGAGTGCCGAAACTCTCACCGCATCCATGCGGGCCAGGATGTCGCGCGGGGCCGGGGGTTTGGCAGGATCGGCCCATGACTTCCCTCGATTCAGCGACAAACCCGGCCCACGAGCTGCCGGACGTCTCGCAGCTGGTGGTCGGCGTCCTCGGCGGCACCGGCGACCAGGGGCGGGGCCTGGCCCTGCGGCTGGCCAAGGCGGGCCAGCAGGTGATCATCGGCTCCCGTGACGCGGCCCGGGCCGAGGCCTCGGCCGCCGAGCTGGGCCTCGGCGTGCGCGGCGCCGACAACGCCACCGTCGCCCGGGAGAGCGACGTGGTCATCATCGCGGTCCCGTGGGACGGCCACGCCGCCACGCTGACCGCACTGCGCGAGGACCTGTCCGGCAAGATCGTCGTCGACTGCGTCAACCCGCTCGGCTTCGACAAGCAGGGCGCGTACGCGCTGAAGCCGGAGGAGGGCAGCGCCGCCGAGCAGGCCGCCGCGCTGCTGCCGGACTCCCGGGTCACCGCCGCCTTCCACCACCTCTCGGCGGTGCTGCTGCAGGACGAGTCGGTGGAGGCGATCGACACCGACGTCATGGTGCTCGGCGACGACCGCGCCGCCACCGACGTCGTGCGCGGACTGGCCGCCCGGATCCCCGGCATGCGCGGCATCTACGCGGGCCGGCTGCGCAACGCCCACCAGGTCGAGGCGCTGGTGGCCAACCTGATCTCGGTCAACCGCCGCTACAAGGCCCACGCGGGCCTGCGGATCACCGACGTCTGACCGGTGGGTGCCGTGTCGACCTCACCCCTGGACCCGTTCCGGAGGTGAGGTCGGCGACAATGGGACGCGGCCGCGCCCCGGTCGGCCGTACCCGTTCTAGGAGCCCTCCACCATGCCCCGCACGTCCGTGCTCGCCCTGACCGTCGTCGTCCTCGCGCTGGCGGCCGCCGTCTTCTCGCTGACCCAGGGCCTGTGGCTGGGCCTGATCTGGCTGCCGCTGGCCGGCGTGGCCAGCAACGTGGTGTGGCTGAACCGCCGCCGGGCGAAGATCGCCGAGGCCACCGCCGCGGCAGCCGAGCAGGGCTGACCGAAGAGGACCGACCGGGCAGGGCCGGCCGAAGAGGGCTGACCGGGCAGGGCCGGCCGAAGAGGGCTGACCGGGCAGGGCCGGCCGCCCTCGGATCAGTTGTCCCAGAAGCGGAACATCGCGTAGCCGAGGTCGGAGACCCGGCCGTCCACCCCGAACAGCCCCATCAGCCCGTGCACCGCCTCGAAGAAGAGGTGGTTGACCTGGGGCTGCCACAGCAGCGCGAACACCGCCAGCATCCCGTACGGCGCGAACGGCTCGACCGCGCGCCGGGTCTTGGCCGACAGCCACGGCTCGACGATCCCGTAGCCGTCGAGGCCGGGCACCGGGAGCAGGTTCAGCAGTGCGGCGCTCAGCTGGAGCAGGCCGAGGAAGGCCATCGCGCACTCGATCGGCTTGTACGGGTCCACGCCGAAGGCCCAGACGTACACCCCGCCGTCGCCGTGCAGCCACCCCGCGCCGACCGGGATGAGCAGCACCGCCGCGAACAGCACGTTGACCAGCGGCCCGGCCGCCGAGACCAGGCTGTGCTTGAGCCGGCCGTGGATCCGGTGCCGCTCGATCCACACCGAGCCGCCGGGCAGGCCGATGCCGCCGAGGATCACGAAGACGATCGGGAGCACGAAGCTCAGCAGCACGTTGGTGTACTTCAGCGGGTTGAGCGTGAGGTAGCCCTTGGCGCCGACGGTGATGTCGCCGCCGTGCAGCGCGGTGCGCGCGTGGGCGTACTCGTGCAGGCAGAGGGAGACCATCCAGCCGGCGACGACGAACAGGAACACGCCGAAGGAGCTGTTCCCGTAGTCGGCGTACACCGCCCAGGCGGAGGTGGCGAGGACGGCGAGGAGCACCCAGAACACCGGGCTGATCCGGCGGTCCTCGCTGCGGGAGCGCGGCGTGGCGGCGAAGGTCATGGTGTGGATGCTCCGTGGGCAGGGGGAGGTCGGGATGCGGGCCGGGGTCGATCATGCCGGGCGGGCCGGTGACCGGACAAGCCGCTCCGGGTGAACGTCCGAACGCCCGGCCGCGTTCCGTCGCGGGTGCAGGCGGGCGCCGGGAGTTCCAGCACAATTGTGCGGCCGTACCCGCGCCGATCGACCAGAATGGTCCGGTGCACTACGGCATCCTCGGGACGACCACGGCCCACCACGACGACGGAACCCCGGTGCCCCTGGGCGGCGCCCGGCTGCGGGCGCTGCTCACCGCGCTGGCCCTGCGGCAGGGCCGTCCCGTCCCGGCCGACCTGCTGGTGGACGAGGTGTGGGACACCGACCCGCCGCAGGACGCCTCCGCCGCGCTGCAGACCCTGGTCGGCCGGCTGCGCCGCACCATCGGCCGGGACGAGGTCGGCTCCGGCCCGGCCGGCTACTGGCTGACCGGCCCCGGCACCGACCTCGCCGACTTCCAGCGGCTGAGCGCCGAGGGCCGCCGCGCCCTGGACACCGGGGACGACGCGCTCGCCGCCGAGCGGCTGCGCGCCGCCCTGGCGCTGTGGCGCGGCCCCGCCCTCGCCGACCTGCCGGACCGCACCGGCCCGGCCGCCCGGCTGGAGGTCCAGCGCGAGGAGGCCCGCCGCCACCGGATCACCGCGGACCTCGGGCTCGGCCGCGCCGCGGAGCTGGTCGCCGAACTCGCCGAGCTGTGCGAGCGGCAGCCGTTGGACGAACCGCTGCAGCTGCTGATGATCCGGGCGCTGCAGGCGAGCGGCCGCACGGCGGAGGCGCTGCGCCACTACGAGCGGACCAGGCGGGCGCTGGCCGCCGAGCTGGGCGTCGACCCGGGCCGCCAACTGCAGTCCCTCTACGCCGAGTTGCTCGCCCCCGCGGCCGAGGCGGACCCGGACCCGGCCCCGCTGCCGGCGCCGGCCGAGGACGCGCCGGCGCCCCGGCTCCCGCGCGCCGGCGGCAACCTGCGCGGCCGGCTGACCAGCTTCGTCGGCCGCGAAGCCGATCTCACCGCGCTGCGCGGAATGTTGACGGACCGTCGGCTGGTGACCCTCATCGGCCCCGGCGGCTCCGGCAAGACCAGCCTCTCGGTCGAGGCCGGCCGGGCCGAACAGGGCGCGGGCGCCTGGCCGGACGGCGTCTGGGTGGCCGAACTCGCCCCGCTGGAGAGGCCGGAGGCGGTGCCCGCCGCCGTGGTCTCCGCACTGGGCCTGCGCGAGATCGTGCTGCACAGCACCAACATGGTCGCCGAAGTGATCGAGAAGCGCGCCGAGGACCCGCTGCGCCGGCTCGTCGAGCACTGCGGCCACCGCCGGATGCTGCTCGTCCTGGACAACTGCGAGCACCTGATCCAGGCCGCCGCCGACCTCGCCGACGTGCTGCTCGCCGAGTGCCCGGGGCTGACCGTGCTCGCCACCAGCCGCGAGCCGCTCGGCGTGCCCGGCGAGACGGTGCTGCCGGTCGAGCCGCTGCCCGACCCGGTCGCTCTGCGGCTGTTCGCCGAGCGCGCCGCCACCGCCCGTCCCGGCTTCGACCCGCAGGGCGACCCGGAGGCCTGCGCCGAGATCTGCCGCCGGCTGGACGGGCTGCCACTGGCCATCGAACTGGCCGCCGCCCGGCTGCGGGTGATGACGGCCCGCCAGATAGCCGACCGGCTGGACGGCCGGTTCGCGCTGCTCACCGCCGGCAGCCGCACCCTGCTGCCGCGCCAGCAGACCCTGCGCGCGGTGGTCGACTGGAGCTGGGACCTGCTGGGCAAGCGGGAGCGGGCGGTGCTTCGCCGGCTCTCGGTGTTCGTGGGCGGCTGGCAGCTGGAGGACGCCGAGGCGGTCTGCGCCGACGGCCTCGACGTGGCCCCCGGGGAGGTCGCCGACCTGCTGCTGTCGCTGGTCGACAAGTCCCTGCTGGTCGCCGACCTGGACGGCGCCAGCCTGCCGCGCTACCGGATGCTGGAGACCATCCACGAGTACGCCACCGAGCGCCTCGCCGAGTCCGCCGCCGAGCGCGTCGCCGCCGAGGCCCGTCACCTGGCGCACTTCCGCGCGCTGGTCGCCGAGGCCGAGCAGCAGATCCACGGCCCCCGGCAGCTGCACTGGCTGGCGGTGCTGGAGCGCGAGCAGGAGAACATCCGGGCCGTGCTGCGCCGCGCGATCGACCTCCGGGACGAGGAACAGGCGCTGGTCCTCTGCCTCGGCATGAGCTGGTACTGGTCGCTTCGCGCCTACAGCATGGAGGCCCGCGGCTGGTACGACGCGGTCGCCGCCCTGGGGCCGGACCCGTTCGGTCCCGACGCCCCGCCGCCGCTGCCGCTGGAGCGCGACGTGCTCGCGTACGGCGTGCCGATGCCCGAGGGCGTGCTGGAGGAGTCCCGCCGGCTGCTCGCGATGTACCGGCTGATGGGCCTGTTCGAGGGGAACCTGGACGTGCTCGGAGACCCGGAGGCGGTCGAGGTGTCCCGGCAGCTGCTGGACGCCTACGGCCCGGAACTGCCGCAGTCCTACCGGTTCCCGGCGCTGATGCGGGTGTTCGGCGCCTTCCTGGCCGGCCGGCTGGAGCTGATGAAGGACCTGCTGGACGACGCCGTCCTCGGCTGCGAGAAGTACGGCGGGCCGGGCGACCTGGCCTTCATCCTGCAGGTCCGGGCACGGATGATGAACGACTGGCCGACCGGAGCCGAGCAGAGCCTGCGTGACGGCGAGCGCTCGCTGGAGCTGTACGAACGGGCCGGCGACCTCTGGGGGGTCTCCCAGGCGCTGGCCGCGCACGGGGAGAGCCTGGCCGGCCAGGGCGAGTCGCAGGCCGCCGCCGCCGCGTACGCGCGGGCGATCGAGCTGGCCGAGGAACTGGGCGCGCCGCAGGAGGTCCCGATCCTGCGGGTGCACCTGGGCACCGCCATGCTGGAGCACGACATGGAGCGCGGCGAGCGGATCGTCCGGGAGGCACTGGCCTCCGTGGACGCCCCGGGCACCAACCAGTCCACCACCGGAGCCCTGATGTTCGGCCACCTGACGCTGTGCGGCATCCACGCCGTGCGCGACGAGCACGAGGCGGCCCTGGCCGAGCTGGACACCCTCGACGTGGTCAGGGTGGGCGGTTTCGCGCCGGGCATCGTGGACGGGATGCTGCTGAGCGCCCGGGGCTGGATCGTCGCCCGGGCCGGGGACCCGGACCAGGGCTTCGCCCTGCTGCAGGAGGGCCGGCGGCTGCTGCGCGCCACGTCGGCCACCAGCGGGTTCGCCGAGCACGTGGCGGTCATGGTGGTGCCTGCGGTGGCCGCGGTGCTGGTGAGCTTCGCCCAGCGGGACGGGGACCTGGAGCGGGCCGAGGCCGCCGCCGTGCTGCTCGGCGCGCACACCGGACTGCACGGCCCGAAGGGCGGCTACCTGGACCGGGTCGAGCGGGAGCGCTCCGCCGGCGCCCTGCGGGAGCTGCTCGGCGACGCCGCCTTCGAAGCGGCCCGCACCCGTGGCACCGGGATGACCCAGGCCCAGACCCACGCGCTGATGGACGAGTTGATCGGCGAGGGCTGAGGGCCCGGCGGGCCGGTGCCCGTCCCCTGGTCACCGGCCCGCCGGGCCCTCGCGACGGCCGGTGCCTGTCCCGGGCGGCCGGCCGTCCCGTCCGGCGGCCCTCCCCCACGGGGGGCCGACGGTGGCTCTTCTCCGTGGAGCTCAGGTCCGCTTGCGGAAGCGGGCGACCGCCAGCGGGGCGAAGACCGCGGTCACGGCGGCGGACCAGACCAGCACGATCATCACCGGGTGGGCCACCGCGCCCTCGCCGTTGAGCAGCGCACGGGAGGCGTCGGCCAGCGCGGACAGCGGGTTGATCTTGGTGAAGGACTGCAGCCAGCCCGGCATGGTGTTGGTCGGGGCGAAGATCGAGCTGCCGAACTGCATCGGCATCAGGACCAGGATGGCCACGCCCTGGACGGCCTGGGCGCTGCGCAGCGCCATGCCCAGCAGCATCGAGATCCAGACGATCGACATGCCGAACACCAGACCCAGGCCGACCGTGGCCAGCACCTCCAGCGGGCCGGTCTTCACCTCGAAGCCGATGCACATCGCGAAGCCGATCAGGATCGCGAAGGAGAGCAGCCCGCGGAGGGTCTCGGCGGCGATCTTGGAGAGCAGCACGGAGGCCCGGCCGATCGGCAGGGTCCGGAAGCGGTCCATCACACCGGTCTGGAAGTCGCTGTTGAGGCCGGTGCCGACGGCCATCGCGAGGGTGAGGCCGGTCTGCCCCAGCAGGCCGGGGACCAGGTACTGCTTGTAGGTGTCCTGGTCGCCGGCCATCGCACCGCCGAAGACGTAGACGAACAGCACGGTGAAGATGATCGGCATCAGCACGGCGTCGAACATCGACTCCGGGTCGGCCTTGATCCGCATCAGGTTGCGCCGGGTCAGCGCGCCGACGTGGCGCAGCGTCCCGGACAGGCCGATCCGGGAGTCCTCCACCCGGGCGGGGGCGAGTGCGGCGGTGGTCATGCGACGGGCTCCTTGGCGAGGCTGGGGGCGGGCTCCGCGTCGGCGGCGGGCTTGCCGGTGATGGCGAGGAAGACCTCGTCGAGGCTGGGCACCTTGGTGTCGATGCCGGCGATCGCGAAGCCGCGGCCGCCGAGCACGCCGATCACCGCGGTCAGCTGCTCCTCGTCGGTGATCGGCACCGCGAGCAGGCCGGTGTCGGCGGAGAAGGTGGCGCTGGTGATGCCGCTCTCGCGCAGGCAGCGGGCCATCTCGGGCAGGTCGGCCGGGCGGACCGGGCGGACCTGCAGGGTCTGGCCGCCGACCTTGGCCTTGAGATCGGCCACCAGGCCGTTGGCGATGACCTTGCCGCGGTCGATGACGGTCAGCTCGTTCGCGAGCTGCTCCGCCTCCTCCATGTACTGGGTGGTCAGCAGCACGGTGGTGCCCTCGGAGACCATCCGCTGCACCTCGTCCCAGACCTCGTTGCGGGTGCGCGGGTCCAGGCCGGTGGTGGGCTCGTCCAGGTAGAGCACCCGGGGCCGGCCGATCATGCTGGCGGCCAGGTCGAGGCGGCGGCGCATGCCGCCGGAGTAGGTCTTGGCGGTTCGCTTGGCGGCCTCGGTGAGCGAGAAGCGCTCCAGCAGCTCGGTCGCGCGGGCCTTGGCCTCGCGGCGGGGGAGGTCGAGCAGCCGGCCGATCAGGTAGAGGTTCTCGTACCCGGACAGGAGTTCGTCGACGGAGGCGTACTGGCCGGTGAGGCCGATCGTGCGGCGCAGCTGCTTGGGCTGGCGCAGGACGTCGTAGCCGCCGACGACGGCGGTGCCGGCGTCCGGCTTGATCAGCGTGGAGAGGACCCGCACCAGGGTGGTCTTGCCCGCGCCGTTGGGGCCGAGCACGCCGAGGACGGTGCCCTCCTTCACGGTGAGGTCGACCCCGTCGAGGGCCTTGGTGGTGCCGTAGTGCTTGACGATGCCGCGGACCTCGACGGCGTTGCCGACGGCGGCTCCCCGGTCGTTCGGGGCGGTGGCGATTCGTGTCATGCCACCAGGTTGTCCGCCCCGGCTGTCAGCCCCCTGTCAGCCGGGCGGCGGCCGTGGCACCCCGCTGCCAGGCGGCTGTCACGCCGCTGTCATCCGCCGGCGGGGCACGGCAGCGCCCCCGCTCCGACGGGCGGAGCGGGGGCGGTGGGTCGTACGGCCCGTCAGTGGAAGGTGTGCTCCTCCGCCGGGAAGGCGCCGCCGCGGACGTCCTCGGCGAAGGCCCGGGCGGCGTCGCCCAGGACGGCCCGCAGGTTGGCGTACTGCTTGACGAACTTCGGCACCCGGCCGGCCGTCATGCCGGCCATGTCGGTCCAGACCAGCACCTGGGCGTCGGTGTCGGGGCCGCCGCCGATGCCGACGGTCGGGATCGCGAGCTGCTCGGTGACCTGGGCGGCCAGCTCGGCCGGCACCGCCTCCAGCACCACCGCGAAGGCGCCCGCCTGCTGGACGGCCTTGGCGTCGCGCAGCAGCTGGTGCGCCGCCTCGTCGCCGCGGCCCTGGACCGGGTAGCCGCCGAGGGCGTGCACGGACTGCGGGGTGAGGCCGATGTGCGCCATCACCGGGATGCCGGCCTCGACCAGCAGCTCGATCGAGCGGGCGCTGCGCTCCCCGCCCTCCAGCTTCACCGCGCCGACGCCGGCCTCCTTCATCAGCCGGGCCGCGTTGTGCATGGCCTGCGCGGGGGACTCCTGGTAGGAGCCGAACGGCAGGTCGGCGACGATCATCGACCGCTTGGTGCCGCGGACGACGGCGGCGGAGAGCATCACCATCTGATCCATGGTCACCGGGACGGTGGTCTCGTAGCCGAGGTGGCAGTTGCCCGCCGAGTCGCCGACCAGCAGCACCGGGATGCCGGCCTCGTCGAACACGCCCGCGGTCAGGGCGTCGTAGGCGGTGAGCATCGACCACTTCTCGCCGCGCTGCTTGGCGGAGGCCAGGTCGCGGACGGTGATGCGGCGGTTGGTGACCCCGCCGTAGAGGGTGGCGGTCGACGCCTGGTTCTGGGCAGGCGAAGGCGAAGAAGCGTTCATCGAACGGACTCCTGAAGGGTTGTCGTCTCGTGGCGCCGTGCGGCGTCCCCGGATCCCCTCCATGCTTGCACGCCCCGGCGTGCGCGCAAAGAGGGGTGCGTTCGTCCCGGTGCGATCCGTGACACACCGGGTCCGGTCGTGGTGGCACACCGGGCCCGGTCGTGGTGGGCGGAGGCGGCGGGCTTTGCCTCGTTTTTGCGAAACGGGGTCGTCTCGTATCGTATTCCCGGCTACTCTGGTGCGGGGGGTTACGAGACGTATCCGGCTCGGAATTACCCGCCAGTGCCACACCAACACGGACGGGAAGACCAATGACCACCGCAGCCGCGCCACCCCGCGTGCCGGAAGCCATCCACCGCCGGCGCTGGGCGATCCTCTGCACCCTGGTGCTCGCCCTGCTCGTCGTCGTGCTCGACAACTCGATCCTCAACGTCGCGATGAAGACCATCGCGACCCCCGCTCCGGTCGGCCTCGGAGCCACCCAGAGCGACCTGGAGTGGTCGATCAACTCCTACACCCTGGTGTTCGCCGGGCTGCTCTTCACCTCGGGCCTGCTCGGCGACCGCTTCGGCCGCAAGCTCGCGCTGCTGGCCGGCATGGTGGTCTTCGGCATCGCCTCGCTGCTGTCCTCGATGGCCGCCTCGCCCGGTGAACTCATCGGCTTCCGCGCCCTGATGGGCGTCGGCGCCGCGCTCGCGATGCCCGCCACGCTGGCGATCATCATGAACGTCTTCGAGCGCTCCGAGCAGCCCAAGGCCATCGGCATCTGGGCGGGCGCGGTCGGTCTGGCCATCGCCATCGGCCCGATCACCGGCGGCGTGCTGATCGAGCACTTCTGGTGGGGCTCGGTCTTCCTGATCAACGTCCCGATCGTGATCGTCGCGGTGATCGCGATGGCGGTCCTGGTGCCCGAGTCCAAGGACCCCAACCCGGGCAAGCTCGACCCGGTCGGCGTGCTGCTGTCGATCATCGGCCTGGTCGCGCTGATCTACGGCATCATCAAGGGCGGCGAGCTGGCCGACTTCACGGCCGTCGAGGCCTGGGCGCCGACCCTGATCGGCGTGGTCGCGCTGGTCGCCTTCGTCTGGTTCGAGCGCCGCACCGCGTTCCCCGCGCTGGACGTCAGCTGGTTCCGCAACAAGGTGTTCAGTGCCTCCGTGGTCGTCGTCGGCGTGATCTTCTTCGCGCTGATGGGCGTCTCCTTCTTCGGCGTCTTCTACATCCAGAGCGTGCGCGGCTACAGCGCACTGCAGGCCGGCCTGCTGATGCTGCCGCTGGCCGTCGCCCAGCTGCTGTTCGCGCCGCGGGCCCGGCTGGTGGTCGACCGCATCGGCGTCGCCGCCACCGCCGCCGGCGGCATGCTGCTGGTCGCGCTCGGCTTCGTCGGCTACACCGTGCTGACCGCCACCAGCCCGATCTGGGTGCTGATCGTGCTCGGCCTGGTGATGGGCGCCGGCATGGCGCACGTCATGCCGCCGGTCACCGTCGCGATCATGGGCTCGCTGCCCCGCGAGAAGGCTGGCGCGGGCTCGGCCGTCAACAACACCTTCCGCCAGGTCGGCGGCTCGCTGGGCGTCGCCGTGCTCGGCGCGGTGCTCTCCACCGTCTACCGCGACGGGATGTCCGACACGCTGAACCAGCTGCCCGAGAACCTGCGGGACAAGGCCGGCGAGTCGCTGGAGGCCACCCTGGCCATCGCCGACCGGATCCCGGGCGGCAAGGCCCTGATCGGCCCGGCGAACGACTCCTTCATCCACGCCATGCACGTCGTGGCCTCCCTCTCGGTGGGCATCTCGGTGCTCGGCGCGCTGGTCGCCTGGTTCCTGCTGCCGCGTCGCTCGGCCGCCCCCGGTGCGCCGGCCGGTCCGGCCCCCGAGCAGCGGGACGAGCCCCTCGCCGAGACCGCGGCCGCGGACGCCTGACCTGCGGTCCGACCGGACGGCGGTGAGGCCTCGAACACGACTGGGTGACAATGGCCCTGTCCCCCCGGGTGCGCCCGAGGGGGCAGGGCCTCGGTCCGACGGCGGGCTCCCGCCCGCCGCACGGACCGTCAACGACACGGACGGCGCCCGCGCGCCCGCGGACAGCGAGGGAGTACAGCGGGGATGAAGACGGACACCCCGACCGCCGACACCGATCAGGACTGCGCCGCCGACAGCGGCCAGGCCTGTGCCGCGGCACGCCGCGGCCGGCCCCGCAGCGAGGCCGCCGAGCAGGCCATCTTCGGCGCGGTGGTGGACCTGATGTCGGGCGGCACCACGATGTCCGAACTCACCATCGAGGGCATCGCCACCGCGGCGGGCGTCGGCAAGGCCACCATCTACCGGCGCTGGCCCAACAAGGAGGCCCTGCTGGTCGACGTGGTCGGCAAGCTGGAGGTCCCGATGCCGGAGCCGACCGGCCGCGGCGCGCGGGCCGACCTGATCGAGATGATCGACTACATGCGCCGGCGCGGCCTCGCCAAGCGCACCCGCTGGGTGCTGAAGGCCGCCCTGGGCCAGATGCACAGCCTTCCCGAGCTGCACAACGCCTACCGCGAACGGGTGGTCAAGCCGCGCCGCGAAGCCGGGCTGAAGCTGATCCGCCGCGCCGTGGACGAGGGCGTGCTCCGCTCCGACCTCGACCTGGACCTGCTCGGCGACCTGCTGATGGGCCCGATCCTCTACCGCAGCATCCTGTGGGACGACTCCGACCTGGAGGACCCGGACCTCGCCCGCAAGATGGTCGATTCGCTGATCGGAGGCCTCGGGCCGCGCTGACCCCGGCACCGGCCCGCCGTGCGAGGTCGCGCCGGCCCGGGCACCGGCCCGCCGTGCGAGGTCGCGCCGGCCCGGGCACCGGCCCGCCGTGCGAGGTCGCGCCGGCCCGGGCACCGGCCCGCCGTCCGGGGCCGCCCGGGCGCCGCACCGGCCGGACGTGGCCTAACTCACCAATCCGGGCCGCGCCGGAACCCGCTCCGGGGGCCTGACGTCTGTCCCGGCATAGGCTGAGCCGGGTATCCGATCGAACCGGCACCGGTCCGGTGCCGTGCCCGTCCCACGGGCCGGACCCCGGACCGGCGGCCGGCACGAGCGAACGGGAGCCACGGCATGACGCAGGCGGACAGGACCGAGCGGATCGCGGCCCCCGGAGGTGCCGACGAGTCGGCCCCGGCGGCGCGGTCCGGCGGCTTCCTCGGCCTGCGGAACTGGGGTCGGGACGCCCGCGGCGCCACCACCTGGCGGCGCGGCCTGGTGATCGCCGCCCTGGCCGGGCTCACCGCCGCGCTGCTCGCCTTCCACGCCGAGGTGCCCAACGGCGCCGGCAACCTCGGCAGCCTGCTGGAGACCTTCCTGCCCTGGCTGGGCCTGGCCGTCCCGGTGCTGCTGGTGCCCGCGCTGCTGCGCCGCTCCGCCACCGCGCTGCTCGCCCTGCTGCTGCCCGTGGTGCTCTGGGCCAACCTGTTCGGCGGCCTGCTGATCGACCGGAGCGGCGGCAAGGGCGAGTGGAAGGTGGTCAGCCACAACGTCGCCGCCGCCAACACCGACGTGCCGGGCACCATCCGGGGGCTGGTCGCCTCCGGGGCCCAGATCGTCGCCCTGCAGGAGCTGGCGGGCCGGGCGCTGCACTCGTACGAGACCGGGCTCGCCGAGGCCTACCCGTACCACACCGTGGAGGGCACGGTCGGGCTCTGGTCGAAGTACCCGATCAGCGGGGTCGCGCCGGTGGACCTCAAGATGGGCTGGACCAGGGCGTTCCGCGCCCAGGTCGGCACCCCGCAGGGTCCGGTCGCGGTGTACGTCGCGCACCTGCCCTCGGTGCGGCTGAAGGCCGAGGGCGGCTTCACCGTCAACCAGCGGGACGCCAGCGCGCAGGCGCTCGGCGACGCGATCGAGGCCGAGCCGATCAAGAAGGTGCTGCTCCTCGGCGACCTCAACGGCACCATGAACGACCGCAGTCTGGCGCCCGTCACCTCGCAGATGCGCTCGGCCCAGGGCGCCGCCGGGGACGGCTTCGGCTTCAGCTGGCCGGCGTCCTTCCCGATGGCCCGGATCGACCAGATCATGAGCAAGGGCGGGCTCGAACCGGTCGACTCCCGCACCCTGCCCCGGGACGGCAGCGACCACCTCGCGGTGGTCGCCACCTACCGGTACTGAAGGCTCCTAGCCGCGCCGCCAGCGGTTGGTGATCGGCAGTCGGCGGTCCCGGCCGAAGTTCTTCACCGAGATCTTGGGGCCCGGCGGGTACTGGCGCCGCTTGTACTCGGCGGTGTCGACCAGCCGCACCACCCGGTCCACCACGGCCGGGTCGAAGCCCGCCGCCACGATCGCGTCCCGGCCCTCGTCGCCCTCGATGTAGCGCGCCAGCACGCTGTCCAGCAGGTCGTAGTCCGGGAGCGAGTCGGTGTCCTTCTGGTCCGGCCGCAGCTCGGCGGACGGCGGCTTGACGATGGTGTTCTCCGGGATCGGAGCCACCTCGCCGCGCCGCTCGGCCTCCTCGTTGCGCCACCGGGCCAGTCGGAAGATCAGCGACTTGTAGACGTCCTTGATCGGCCCGAACGCGCCCACCGAGTCGCCGTACAGGGTCGAGTAGCCGACCGCCAGCTCGCTCTTGTTGCCGGGCGCGAGCACGATGTGCCCCTCCTGGTTGGAGATCGCCATCAGCAGGGTGCCGCGCAGCCGGGACTGCAGGTTCTCCTCGGCCAGGCCGGTCAGCTCGGTGGCGGCCAGGTAGGCGTCGAACATCGGGGCGATGGAGACGGTCCGGAAGTGCAGCCCGGTGCGGCGGGCCAGCTCGGCCGCGTCGCCCTTGGAGTGCTCGGAGGAGTAGCGGCTGGGCATCGACACGCAGTACACGTTCTCGGCGCCGATCGCGTCCACCGCGATCGAGGCCACCAGCGCGGAGTCGATGCCGCCGGAGAGGCCGATCAGCACCGACCCGAAGCCGTTCTTGGCGACGTACGCCCGGGTGCCGGAGACCAGCGCGGCCCAGATCTCGGCCTCGTCGGACAGCCGCGGCGCGACCCCGGCGTCCGCCCGGTCGGCGGGCGCGGGCACCGGCTCGCCGCCCAGCTCGGTACGGACCAGGTGCAGCCCGTCGCTCAGCAGCAGGCCGTCCGTGTGGTCGCTGCTGGCGGCCGGCAGGTCGAGGTCGAGCAGCAGCAGGTGCTCCTCGAACTGCGGGGAGCGGGCGAGGACTTCGCCGTCCGCGCCGACCACGATCGAGTCGCCGTCGAAGACCAGCTCGTCCTGGCCGCCGACCATGTTGACGTACGCCAGGGTGCAGCCCGCCTCGGCCGCCCGGCGCCGGACCAGCTCCAGCCGCTGGTCGTCCTTGTTCCGCTCGTACGGCGAACCGTTGATCACCAGCAGCAGCCCGGCCTCGGCCTCGCGGGCCGCGGTGACCCGGCCGCCGTCCTGCCAGATGTCCTCGCAGATCGCCAGCGCGACGTCGACCCCGTGCACCCGGACCACCGGCAGCTGGTCGCCCGGGACGAACCAGCGGAACTCGTCGAACACGCCGTAGTTGGGCAGGTGGTGCTTGGCGAAGCGGGTCACCACCTCACCCCGGTGCAGCACGGCGGCGCAGTTCTGCGGGGACCCGGCCGGGCGGTTGAAGCGCGGCGACGCGTGGTCGGAGCGCCCGAGGTAGCCGACCACCACGGGGACCTCGCCCAGCCCGTCGGCCGCCAGCCGGCCGGCCAGCTCGACCAGCGCACCGCGGGAGGCCTCGACGAAGGAGTGCCGCAGGGCGAGGTCCTCGACCGGGTACCCGGTGAGGGCCATCTCGGGGAAGGCGACCAGCTGGGCGCCGGCCTCCACGGCCTGCTTGGTCCAGCGCACCACCTCATCGCTGTTGCGGGCGAGGTCACCGACCCAGGGGTCGATCTGGCTCAGGGCGAGACGGAGATTGGGCATGTCCCCGAGTGTAATCGTCTATCTGACGCAATGTCCCGCGAGGGGGTCGCTCCGGGGTCCTCCCGGCGCCGTCCTCTGGTCCTCCCTTGGTCCTCCCTTGGTCCTCAGGGGAGGTTCCGGAGGTCTTCCCGGGGGTCGGCACTGCCGTGCCGCCCGGTGATCGGCCATGATGGGGGCATTCGCCGGCAGGGGTCTTCCGGTGGCCTCCCGGGCGTAACACGAGCGTAAAGAGCAGAGGTGAGACTGTCCCCATGGGCAAGCAGCAGCAGTTCGTGCTTCGGACGCTCGAAGAGCGTGACATCCGGTTCGTCCGGCTGTGGTTCACCGACGTGCTCGGGTTCCTCAAGTCGGTCGCGGTGGCCCCGGCCGAGCTGGAGCAGGCCTTCGAGGAGGGCATCGGGTTCGACGGCTCCGCGATCGAGGGCTTCGCCCGGGTGTACGAGTCCGACATGATCGCCAAGCCGGATCCGACCACCTTCCAGATCCTGCCGTGGCGCTCGGAGACCCCGGGCACCGCCCGGATGTTCTGCGACATCCTGATGCCGGACGGCTCGCCGTCCTACGCCGATCCCCGGTTCGTGCTCAAGCGCACCCTGGAGAAGGCCTCCGACCTGGGCTTCACCTTCTACACCCACCCGGAGATCGAGTTCTTCCTGCTGAAGAACCTGCCCGGCGACGGCACCGCGCCCATCCCGGCCGACCAGTCCGGCTACTTCGACCACACCCCGCGCGGTGTCGGCCACGACTTCCGCCGCCAGGCGATCACCATGCTGGAGTCGATGGGCATCTCGGTCGAGTTCTCGCACCACGAGGGCGCCCCCGGCCAGCAGGAGATCGACCTGCGTTACGCCGACGCGCTCTCCACCGCCGACAACATCATGACCTTCCGCCTGGTCATGAAGGAGGTCGCGCTGGAGCAGGGCGTGCACGCGAGCTTCATGCCCAAGCCCTTCTCCGAGCACCCCGGCAGCGGCATGCACACCCACGTCTCGCTGTTCGAGGGCGACCGCAACGCCTTCCACGAGTCCGGTGCCGAGTACCAGCTCTCCAAGGTCGGCAGATCGTTCATCGCCGGCCTGCTGAAGCACGCCGCCGAGACCGCCGCCGTGACCAACCAGTGGGTGAACTCCTACAAGCGGATCTGGGGCGGCTCCCAGCGCACCGCCGGCGCCGGCGGCGAGGCCCCCTCCTACATCTGCTGGGGCCACAACAACCGCTCGGCGCTGATCCGGGTGCCGATGTACAAGCCGGGCAAGCAGGGCTCCACCCGGATCGAGGTCCGCTCCCTCGACACCGGCTGCAACCCCTACCTCGCCTACGCCGTCACCCTCGCGGCCGGCCTGAAGGGCATCGAGGAGGGCTACGAGCTCCCGCCCGGCGCCGACGACGACGTGTGGGCGCTCTCCGACTCCGAGCGCCGCGCCCTCGGCATCCAGCCGATGCCGCAGAACCTCGGCGAGGCCATCGACCTGATGCAGCGCAGCGAACTGGTCGCCGAGACGCTGGGCGAGCACGTCTTCGACTTCTTCCTGCGCAACAAGCGCCAGGAGTGGGAGGAGTACCGCTCCGAGGTGACCCCGTTCGAGCTGCGGAAGAACCTCCAGGTCCTCTGACGGTCCGTCAATCACCAGGCGGGCCCGCTCCGGTCGGAGCGGGCCCGCCTGTTTCGTGCGGCATCCTCCGCGCACGCTAATCCGTTGGGCCAATCCGACGACTCTGCAGCGGTGCGAACCGCGGTCGAGTGACCCAGGGGCGTATTCAGAAGATCCGTTTTACGGATCATCCTGGAGTGTCCATGCGTACTCGAATCACCACCCTGGTCCTGTCCGGACTGGCCTCGGCCACGCTCGTGCTGGGTGCCGGTCACACGGCCTACGCCTCGTCCTCCGTCGACCACGGCACCGCCTCCGAGTCGGCAGGGGCCCAGGGCGAATGGGTCGACAGCCTTCTGCGCCTCGCCGGGGACGGCACCGGCTTCTCCGGCAACACCTGGACCGTCACCAGCCGGAGCATCATGCGGTCGGACACGCCGGAGCCGGCCGACCCGGAGTCGAACGAGGCCATCGAGCCGGGCGACGCCACCGAGCCGGGTGACGCCGCAGAGCCGGGCGACTCGGTCCAGGTGGGCGAGGACGGCGCCGAGCGTGGCCGGCCGATGGGCGAGCCGGCGGCGCCCGGGCTCCCCGAAGGAGCCGCGGCCGGCGGCGCGTCCTGCGGGGAGGAGGGCAGCCCCGGCCACCACGAGCTCCCCGAGTGCGTCTGCCCGCCCGGTGAGCACGGTGAGCACGGTGAGCACGGTGAGCACGGTGAGCACGGCGGCCACGAGGGCCATGATGAGCACGGCGAGCACGGCGAGCACGGCGGCCACGAGGGTCAGGAAGGCCACGGCGGGCACGAGGGCCATGGCGAGCACGGTGAGCACGGCGGCCACGAGGGCCACGGTGGTCACGAGGGCCACGGCGAGCACGGCGGTCAGGACCAGGGGCAGGGCCAGAACGGCGAGCAGAACCAGGCCCAGGGCCAGGAGCAGGCGCAGGGTCAGGAGCAGGCCCAGGGCCAGGCCCAGAACGCCGAGCAGAAGCAGGACGGTCGGCAGGACCAGAAGGTCGACCTCACCGTCGTCGTCCAGAACGTCGTCACCAACAACCTCGACAACAGCGCGAACAACAGCGCCGCGAGCACGTCGAACAACAGCTCCACCAGCAACTCCAACAACTCCGCGCACCAGTCGGCCGCGCAGAGCAACAACCTGTCCAACCACCAGAGCCAGAGCAATCACCAGGCCGCGCAGAACGTGAACAAGGCCAAGTTCGCCGCGCAGGAGGGGTCGCACAAGCCGGCCCCGCAGGGCGGGCACCACGGCGGGGGCGAGCAGCACGCGGCCGGGCACCACCACCACGGCGAGCTGGCCCACACCGGGAGCCAGACGCCGCTGCTGGCGGCTCTCTCGGCGGCGTTCCTCGTGGCCGGCGCGGCAGCCATGCGGATCAGCCGACGGCGTGTATGACGCGGCAGCGGGTGACCGACGGGCGGTGCGCGGAGAGCGCACCGCCCGTCGGTCTTCCGTCCCGGTTTCCGTCCGCGCTCCCTCCCGGGCCCCGGCCCCGTCAGCGCAGCTCGGGGGGCGGCGTACGGCCCGGATCCATCGGCCGTTCGTCGACCAGGCTGCCCCAGACGGCCATCCGGTAGAGCGAGGTGTAGACGGGGGTGCAGGTCGTCAGGGTGATGTAGCGGCCCGGCCCGGTGTACGGGGAGCCGGTGGGCACCGGGGCGATGACACCGGTGTCGTCCGCGGAGGTCTCCGGCAGCGTGGCGTCGACCCGGTAGACGTACCAGCGGTCGCGGGTCTCCACGACCAGCGGGTCGCCCGGCTTCAGCCGGTCCAGGTCGTGGAACTTCGCGCCGTGCCCGTCGCGGTGGGCGGCGAGGGCGAAGTTGCCCTGCGCGTCCCAGGGCATGGCCGAGCGGTACGGCGTGGTGTAGACGCCGGCGACCCCGTCCGCGAGGGTGTCCTCGTCGGTACCGATCCTGATCAGCACCTCGTAGCCCGCGCCCAGGGCCGGCACGTGGAGGAACCCGATGCCTCCGCCCGCGTCGAACGGGGGCGGCGCGGCGGCCGCGGCCCCGGAGGCCGAGGGCGTCGGGACGGTCGGGGCCGCGGCCGACCAGGACCGGCGGAGCTGTTCGGCCGCGACCCCGGAGTGCCGGTCGGCCGTGAGGTTCGTCCACCACAGCGAGTAGGTGAGCAACAGGGCGAGCAGGACGCCGATGGTGAACAGCACGTCGCCGAGCGCGCCGAACGCGACCCGCAGGGGGTGCCGGCGAGGTGCTCGTCCCTCGGTCGGGTGCTCGATTGCCATGGTTCGTCCCTTCGGCCGCCGCGCCGGCCGCCGCCGGGGGCGTCCGGGCTGGTCATGCGCGTACTCCACCGCGCCCGCGAGCCGGCGGGCAAGCCGACACGCCACGCCGCCGCCCGGGTCCGTGCGCCGGGCCGGCCGGTGACCGGGCGGGCCCGGCCCGTGGGCCGTCCGGCGGCGGGCCGCCCGGGCGCGTAACCTGCTGGGGCGGACGGATGGAGGGGCCGATGGCGGTGGACGAGCAGCGGGCCGGGAGCCGGGTCAGCAGGCCGGAGAACCGGCTGGTACGGCGCGGGTTCGGCGACCCGGCGCGGGCGGTGCGGCTGCTGGAGGGCCCCGGCCTGGAGGGCCTGGCCGACGACCCGGTGCTGCTGGACGCGCTCGGCGCGACCGCCGACCCCGACCTCGCGCTGCTCGGCCTGGCCCGGCTGATGGAGGCCGCCGACGAGGCCGACCGGCACACCCTGCGCGACACGCTCACCACTTCCAAGCCGCTGCGCGACCGGCTGCTCGGCGTGCTCGGCGTCTCGACCGCGCTCGGCGACCACCTGGCCCGGCACCCGCACGACTGGCACGTGCTGGTCACCTTCGAGCTGCGCGACATGCACCCCGGCCCGGAGGACTTCAGCCGCGCGCTGACCGACGGCGTCCGGGACGCGGACGTCCGCGGCGGCGACCGCAGCCCGGCGGACGCGCTGCGGATCGCCTACCGCCGCTGCCTGCTCGCCATCGCCGCCCGCGACCTGACCGGCACCACCGACCTCGCCCGGACCGCCGCCGAACTCGCCGACCTGGCCGGCGCCACCCTGCAGACCGCCCTGGACCTCGCCGCCGAGCAGGACCCGGAGGCCGCCGCGGCCTGCCGGCTCGCGGTGATCGGCATGGGCAAGTGCGGCGGCCGGGAGCTCAACTACGTCTCGGACGTGGACGTCATCTTCGTCGCCGAGCCGCGCGAGGGCGTGGCGGAGCCCGAGGCGGTCAGGGCCGCCACCCGGCTCGCCGCCGCCCTCACCCGGCTCTGCGCGGACACCACCGGCGAGGGCACCATCTGGCCGGTGGACGCCAACCTGCGCCCCGAGGGCCGCAACGGACCTCTGGTCCGCACCCTGGCCAGCCACCTCGCCTACTACCAGCGCTGGGCCAAGACCTGGGAGTTCCAGGCGCTGCTCAAGGCCCGGCCGGTCGCCGGGGACGCCGACCTCGGTACCGCGTACGTCGAGGCGCTCGCCCCGCTGGTCTGGCAGGCCGCCGCCCGGGACAACTTCGTCACCGACGTGCAGCAGATGCGCCGCCGGGTGATCGACTCCATCCCGGTCACCGAACTGGACCGCCAGCTCAAGCTGGGCCCGGGCGGGCTGCGCGACGTCGAGTTCTCCGTCCAGCTGCTCCAGCTGGTGCACGGCCGCACCGACCCGGCGCTGCGCAGCGGCAACACCCTGGAGGCGCTGGCCGCGCTCTCCCGCGGCGGGTACGTCGGCCGGGCGGACGCCGCCTCGCTGGACACCGCGTACCGCTTCCTGCGCTCGCTGGAGCACCGGATCCAGCTGTACCGGCTGCGCCGCACCCACCTGATGCCCACCGGGGCCGAGGACCTGCGCCGACTGGCCCGGTCGCTGGCCCCGCTGATCAACGACGACACCCGCGCCGACCCGGTGGCCGCGCTGCACCGGGAGTGGAAGCGGCACGCGGTGGAGGTGCGGCGGCTGCACGAGAAGCTGTTCTACCGGCCGCTGCTCGACGCCGTGGCCGAGCTGCCGCCGGGCGCCGCCGGGCTGACCCCGGACGCCGCGCGGGCCCGGCTGGAGGCGCTCGGCTACGCGGACCCGGCGGCCGCGCTGCGGCACATCAGTGCGCTGGCTTCCGGGGTGAGCCGCAAGGCGGCGATCCAGCGCACCCTGCTGCCGGTGCTGCTCGGCTGGTTCGCCGACTCGGCCGACCCGGACGCCGGGCTGCTCAACTTCCGCCAGGTCTCCGACGCGCTCGGCCGCACCCCCTGGTACCTGCGGCTGCTGCGGGACGAGAGCGCGGCCGCCGAACAGCTGGCCCGGGTGCTGTCGGCCGGCCGACTCGCCCCCGACCTGCTGCTCCGCGCCCCCGAGGCGGTGGCCATGCTGGGCGATCCGCAGGGCCTGGAACCGCGCGGGCGGGCGGCGCTGCAGTCGGAGATACTGGCCGCCGTCGGCCGGGCCGGGTCCACCACGGCCGCCGTGGCCTCCGCCCGCTCGGTGCGCCGCCGGGAGCTGTTCCGCACGGCCGCCGCGGACGTCCTCGGCCGGCTCGGGGAGGACCCCGCCGAGGCGCTGGACGTCGCGGGGGAGGCGCTCACCGCACTCAACGCCGCCACCCTGCAGGGTGCGCTGCGGGCCTGCGTCGCCGGCTGGGAGGCCGAGCACGGGGACCTGCCGACCCGGATCTCGGTGGTCGCGATGGGCCGCTTCGGCGGCCACGAGCTGGGCTACGGCTCGGACGCGGACGTGCTCTTCGTCCACGAGCCGCTGCTCGGCTCGCTGGAGGAGGAGGCCGCCCGGGCCGCCCAGGCGGTCTGCCACGAGCTGCGCACCCAGCTGGGCGCGCCGTCCACCGAGCCGCCGCTGCTGGTCGACGCCGACCTGCGGCCGGAGGGGCGCAGCGGTCCGCTGGTGCGCTCCCTCGCCTCGTACGCGGCGTACTACCGGCGCTGGTCGCACGCCTGGGAGAGCCAGGCGCTGCTGCGGGCCGAACCGGTGGCCGGGGACGAGGAGCTGGGCACGCGGTTCCGGCAGCTGATCGACCCGCTGCGCTACCCGGGCAACGGGGTGCCGGAACGGGACCTGATGGAGATCCGCCGGATCAAGGCCCGGATCGAGGCCGAGCGGCTGCCGCGCGGGGCCGACCCGACCACCCACACCAAGATCGGGCGGGGCGGGCTGGCGGACGTGGAGTGGACGGTGCAGCTGCTCCAGCTGCAGCACGGGCACGAGCTGCCGGCCCTGCGCACCACCCGGACCAGGGCGGCCCTGGCGGCCGCGGTCGCGGGCGGGCTGGTGGAGCCGGCGGACGCCGAGGTGCTGGAAGCGGCCTGGGTGCTGGCGTCCCGGGTGCGGGCGGCGGTGATGCTGGTGCGGGGCCGTCCCGGGGACAGCTTCCCGGGGGAGGCCAGGGAGCTGGCCGGGGTGGCCCGCTACCTCGGGTACGGTGCCGGGCACAGCGGGGAGCTGCTGGACGACTACCGGCGGACCACCCGGCGGGCCCGGGCGGTGGTGGACCGGCTGTTCTACGGGCTCTGAGCGCCCCGGGGCGTGCGGAAGGGTCCCCGGGCACGCGGAAGCGTCACTCCGGGCCTGCGGAAGCGCCCCCGGGCACGCGAAAGGGGCCCCGTGCGGGGCCCCTTCGTCGTTCGTCGTCGCTACCGGCGGGCGGTGCTGACCGCGGGCTCGCTCCACTGCTCGGGGACGGTGACCGGCTGGTCCTGCGCCGACTCCCGGGCGGGCACCTGCGGCAGCTTGTAGACCCACTCGTGGTAGAGCCAGCGGGCCGCGAGGAAGCCGACGGCCAGGCAGATCTCGCCGCCGACGGCGTCCATCCAGAAGTGGTTGGCGGTCGAGACGATGACCACCAGCGTGGCGGCCGGGTACATCAGGCCGAGTGCCCTGACCCACTTCCGGCGGGCCAGGAAGAAGATCGCCAGGCCGCACCACATCGACCAGCCGATGTGCATCGACGGCATCGCGGCGTACATGTTGGAGACGTGCGCGGCGGGCCCGGAGGCGAAGGAGCCCCAGGTGCCGTGGGTCTTCACGGTGTCGATGAAGCCGCCGTCGGTCATCAGCCGGGGCGGGGCCAGCGGGAAGGAGTAGAAGCCGACCAGGGCGATCAGGGTGGTGACGAACAGCACCGTGCGGGCGGCGACGTACCGGCCGGGGTGGCTGCGGTAGAGCCAGACCAGGACGCCGATCGTGATGATGAAGTGCAGCGTCGCGTAGTAGTAGTTCATCCCGGTGATGAGCCACCCGACGCCGTCCATCGCGTGGTTGACCGAGCGCTCGACGGCGATGCCGAGGTGCTGCTCCAGCTCCCAGATCCAGCGCGCGTGCTTCTGGGCTATCGCTTCCTGTTCCGGGACCGCGTTGCGGACGATCGAGTAGATCCAGTAGCTGATCCCGATCAGGGCCAGCTCGAACCAGATCCGCGGCCGGGCCGGCGAACGGCGCTGCTCGCGGAAACGATTGCGCAGGGCTGCGGAACGGGACTGGACGGTACGGGTGGCTCCGTCGGGCACGTGACCGGGGACGGTCGTCGCCGCTTCGGAACCGCCACCGTCGGCCGTGTCGGCGCGCCCGGCGTCGCCTCGCTGGATCTCGGTCGGTTCCCCCATGGACGAGAAGTCTGCCAGACCGCTCGTAGCCGTCTGCTCATCCTCTGGAAGTGGATTCTTCACCGGCTGTCCCCCTTGAGGGCTAGGGGCCGGCTCCCACCGGGGTCGGGGGTGCGCGGGGTTCTGGTGCTAACCGGTGGGACGGACATACGTCCCATTGTCACGCCCGTCGCTCCGGGGGAGTAATCGGGGTGGCCGGAGGCGGCCGTGGAGCTGGATTTTCCCGGGACGAAACGGTTTCTGCATCTTGCTGAAACATATTGCAGGCCGCTAGCTTCCTGGAAACTCGATCGCCCCTTCCCCTAAGGGAGCCCTCAGTGGCCGATGCCCCGCTCCGCCCCCGACGGAGCAGATCACCCCGCAGGACGGGCCGCACGGCCGTCCTGCTGGCCGTCGCGCTGACCGCCGCCACCCTCGGCAGCGCCCCCGCGGCCCTCGGTGCCGCCCCGCCCGCCCCGCCCTCGGACGCCGCGCTCGCCGCGACCGCCGGGCGGCACGACCTCACCCGCGAGCAGTTCTACTTCGTCCTGCCCGACCGCTTCGCCGACGGCGACCCGGCGAACGACACCGGCGGCATCACCGGCGGGCGGCTGGACAACGGCTTCGACCCCGCCGACAAGGGCTTCTACCACGGCGGCGACCTGGCCGGCCTGATCCGGAAGCTCGACTACATCCAGGACCTCGGCACCACCGCGATCTGGATGGCGCCGATCTTCAAGAACAAGCCGGTGCAGGGCAGCGGGGCCGAAGCCTCGGCCGGCTACCACGGCTACTGGATCACCGACTTCACCCAGGTCGACCCGCACTTCGGCACCAACGACCAGCTCAAGGAGCTGATAGCCAAGGCGCACGCCCGCGGCATCAAGGTCTTCTTCGACGTCATCACCAACCACACCGCCGACGTCGTCGACGACGCCGAGCAGCAGCACGGCTACCGCTCGGCGGGCGCCTACCCGACGCTCGACGCGGACGGGAACCCGGTGGACGAGACCGCCGTCGCCGACGCCGGCGCCCCCTGGCCGCGGATCACCAAGGACTCGTTCCCCTACACCCCGGTCTTCCGCAACCCCGCCGACGCGAACGCCAAGACCCCGTCCTGGCTCAACGACCCCTCGCTCTACCACAACCGCGGCGACTCGACCTTCGTCGGCGAGTCCGCCACCGAGGGCGACTTCAGCGGCCTGGACGACCTCGACACCCAGAACCCCCGGGTGGTGAAGGGCTTCGAGAAGGTCTACCAGCAGTGGGTCAAGGACGCCGGCGTGGACGGCTTCCGGATCGACACCGTCAAGCACGTCGACATGGCGTTCTGGCGGCAGTGGGCGCCCGCGCTGAAGGACTTCGCCGCCAAGCAGGGCAACAAGAAGTTCTTCATGTTCGGCGAGGTCTACTCGGGCGACCCGGCGATCACCTCGCCGTACGTCACCCAGGGCAAGCTGCAGGCCACCCTGGACTTCCCGTTCCAGGGCGCGGCCCGCTCGTACGTCTCCCAGGGCGGCTCGGCGAAGGCCCTCGCCGACGTCTACGGCCAGGACTACCGCTACACCGGCGCCGACACCGACGCCTACGAGCTGCCGACCTTCCTCGGCAACCACGACATGGGCCGCTTCGGCTCCTTCCTGCTCGCCGACAACCCGGGCGCCGACGAGGCGACCCTGCTGAAGAAGGACCGGCTCGGCACCGAGCTGCAGTTCCTCACCCGCGGCCAGCCCGTCGTCTACTACGGCGACGAGCAGGGCTTCACCGGCGCGGGCGGCGACAAGGACGCCCGGCAGGACCTGTTCGCCTCGAAGACGCCCTCCTACAACAGCGACCGCGTGCTCGGCGGCGCCTCCGGCCCGGCCGACCGGTACGGGCAGGACGGCGCGCTCTACCAGGGCATCGCGGGCCTGGCGAAGCTGCGCCGCGACAACCCGGCGCTGGCCGACGGCGCCCAGATCGAGCGGTACGCCGCCGACGGCGCGGGCGTCTACGCCTTCTCCCGGATCGACGCCGGGCAGCAGGTCGAGTACCTGGTGGCGGTCAACAACGCCGCCGAGGCGAAGACCGTCACGCTGGACACCTTCTCGGCGGGAATGGGCTTCGACCGGATCTACCCGGCCGCGGGGGAGAAGCTGACCTCCGGCGCCGACCGCAAGGTGACGGTGACCGTTCCGGCGCTGTCCTCCGTGGTGTTCAAGGCGGGCGGCAGGCTCGCCGCCGTGACCGCCGCGCCGCAGATCTCGCTGCAGCCGCCCGCGGACGGCGCCACCGGCCTCGTCACGGTCGGCGCGAAGGTCGACGGCGGCGGCTTCGACCGGGTGAGCTTCGCCGCCCAGATCGGCAACGGACCCTGGCAGACCCTGGGCACCGCCGACACCGGGAAGTACGCCGTCACCCAGGACCTGGGCGCCGTCGCCCCCGGCACGGTCGTGCGCTACAAGGCCGTCGTCCAGGACTCCGGCGGCCACCTGCGCTCCGCCACCGCGAGCTTCACCACCGGCGCCCCCGCACCCCGGCCGGTGCCCACCGCGGGCGCCCGCCCGTACGCCGTCGTCCACTACAACCGGCCGGACGGCGACTACGACGGCTGGAACCTCTACGCCTGGGGCGACCTCGCCGACGGCGAGGGCACCCAGTGGCCCGCCGGCCACGCCTTCACCGGGCGGGACGCGTACGGCGCCTTCGCGTACGTGCGGCTGAAGCCGGGCGCCTCGGACGTCGGGTTCATCGTGGAGAAGAACGGCGTCAAGGACGTGGACGCCGACCGCCACATCGACGTCGGCAGCACCGGCGAGGTGTGGCTGAAGCAGGGCGACCCGGCGGTGCGCACCGCGAACCCGGGCCCGACGAGCACGCCGCCGGCGAACACCGCCGTCATCCACTACAACCGGGCCGACGGCGACTACGACGGCTGGGGCCTGCACGACTGGACCGGCGCCGCCACCCCCACCGACTGGGGCAAGCCGCTGACGCCGGCGCGCCGCGACGCCTTCGGCGCCGTCTTCGAGGTGCCGCTGGCCCCCGGCGCGACCAGCCTCAGCTACATCCTGCACCGGGGCAACGACAAGGACCTGCCCGCCGACCAGTCGCTGGACTTCGCGGTCGACGGCAGGGAGGTCTGGATCCTCGGCGGCCGCGAGGGCCACCTGCTGCCGCAGAACCCGGCCGCCTCCTCGCAGGTCGACCTCACCGGCGCCAAGGCGCAGTGGATCGACGCGAGGACCGTCGTCGTCCCGGCGAACTACGGCGCGGGCGACGACGCCCTGGCCGGCGGCACCAGCGCCCAGCTGGTCTACGACCCGGCGGGCGGCATCAAGGCCGACAAGGGAGTGCTGACCAAGCCCGGCCAGTGGCTGCGGCTCACCCCGGTCAAGGGCGGGCTGACCGACGCGCAGAAGGCGAAGTACCCGCACCTGGCGGGCTACCGGGCCTTCACCGTGGACGCCCGGGACACCGCCCGCGTCCCGGCCGCGCTGCGCAGCCAGCTGCTGTTCACCGAACACCTGCCCAGCGGCGCCGTGCTGGCCGGAACCGGGGTGCAGACCCCGGGCGTGCTGGACGACCTCTACGCCGGGCGGACCGGCAAGGTCGACTTCGGCCCGGCGTACTACGACGGCAAGGTGGCGCTGTCCCTGTGGGCGCCGACCGCGCAGGAGGTCTCCGTCCAGGTCTTCGACAGCGCCGCCGGGGGCACCCCGAAGACGCTGCCGCTGAAGCTCGACGACGAGACCGGGGTCTGGGAAGTCGTCCGCGACAAGGGCGAGCTGGACGGCAAGTACTACCTGTACCAGGTGAAGGTCTGGGCGCCCTCGGTGCAGCAGGTGGTGACCAACACCGTCACCGACCCGTACTCGGTGGCGCTGTCGACCGACTCCGAGCGGAGCCTGGTCGCCGACCTCGACGCCAAGGAGCTCAAGCCCGCGGGCTGGGACGACCACGCCCGGCCGCAGGCCGTGCCGCCCGCGCAGCAGCAGATCCAGGAACTGCACGTCCGGGACTTCTCGGTGGACGACCCCACCGTCCCGGCCGCCGAGCGCGGCACCTACCTGGCGTTCACCGAGTCGCAGTCGGCCGGCATGCAGCACCTGCGGGACCTGGCCAAGGCCGGGGTGACCACGATCCACCTGCTGCCGACCTTCGACATCGCCACCATCCGGGAGAACCGGGCCGACCAGAAGCTGCCCGCCTGCGACCTCAAGTCCCTCCCGGCGGACGGCCCGAAGCAGCAGGAGTGCGTGGCGGCGGTCGCCGCCGACGACGCCTACAACTGGGGCTACGACCCGCTGCACTACAACGTGCCGGAGGGCTCGTACGCGACGGACCCCGCGGGCACGGCCCGTACCGTGCAGTTCCGGCAGATGGTGCAGGCGATGCACGCGGCCGGGCTGCGGGTGGTGCTCGACGTGGTCTACAACCACACCGCCGCCGCCGGACAGGCCGAGCACTCGGTGCTGGACCGGGTCGTCCCCGGCTACTACCAGCGGCTGGACGCCGACGGCAAGGTGACGACGGACAGTTGCTGCGCCGACACCGCGCCCGAGCACGCCATGATGAACCGGCTGGTGGTCGACTCGGTGACCCTGTGGGCCCGCGAGTACAAGGTCGACGGCTTCCGCTTCGACCTGATGGGCCTGGACCCGAAGTCCACCATGCTGGACGTGCAGGCCGCGCTGCGGAAGATGACGCCGGACTCGGACGGCGTGGACGGGAAGAACGTCTTCCTGTACGGCGAGGGCTGGAACTTCGGCGCCGTCGCGAACAACGCCCGGTTCGAGCAGGCCACCCAGGCCAACATGGCCGGCACCGGCATCGCCACCTTCGACGACCGGATCCGCGACGCCGCGCGGGGCGGCAACTTCATGCTCGACTCGGCGCCCCAGCAGGGCTTCGCCTCGGGCCTGTTCACCGACCCCAACGGCTCGCCCGCGAACGGCGGCCCGGACCAGCAGAAGGCCCGACTGCTGCACCAGATGGACCAGTTGAAGGTGGGGCTGACCGGCAACCTGGCCGGGTACTCCTTCACCGACAGCTCCGGGAAGGCCGTCACCGGCGCCCAGGTCGACTACAACGGCTCTCCGACCGGGTACGCGGCCAAGCCGGGCGAGGCGGTGGAGTACGTGGACGCCCACGACAACACCGACCTCTTCGACGCGCTCGCGTACAAGCTGCCGACCGGCACCGCGCCCGCCGACCGGGCCCGGATGCAGGCGCTCGGCCTGTCGCTCACCGCGCTCACCCAGGGCGCGGGCTTCGCCCAGGCCGGCAGCGACCTGCTGCGCTCCAAGTCGCTCGACTCCAACGCCTACGACTCGGGCGACTGGTTCAACGCGATCCACTGGAACGCCGCGGACGGCAACGGCTGGGGCCGCGGCCTGCCGCCGGCGGCCGACAACAAGGGCATGTGGCCGACTGCGCAGTCCCTGCTGGCGAACCCGAAGCTGACCGTCGGCGCGGCCGACATCCAAGCGACCTCGGCGCAGTACCAGGAGTTCCTGCGGATCAAGCAGTCCTCGCCGCTGTTCTCCCTGCCCACCCTGGCCGCCGTCCAGCAGCGGCTCTCGTACCCGCTCTCCGGCACCGCCGGCGAGACGCCCGGCGTGATCACCCTGCACCTGGACGGCACCGGGCTGACGGGGGCCGAGAAGGGCATCACGGTGGTCTTCAACGCCACGCCCACCGCGCAGGCGCAGACCGTGGCGGCCCTGCGGGGGACGGGCCAGGCGCTGCACCCCGTCCAGGCGGGCGGAGCGGACCAGGTGGTCAGGCAGTCCGGCTTCGACGCGGCGACCGGCACCTTCACCGTGCCGGGCCGCACCGTGGCGGTGTTCGTCCAACACTGATCCGTACACCCGCTGTTTGCCGGGCCCCGCACCGCCGTCGAGGCGGAGCGGGGCCCGGTTCCGTTCCGGCCACAGAATGGCCGGAAAGCTCCACTGGCACGGCCGGAACTGTGACGTGCCGCGCCCGTTCGGCGCTGCGCGGCGCCCGACGGCACGGCCGCCGCTTCCGACTGCTGGTCAGTGACCGCCGGTAGTGATCGAACTTTGTCCGGGGCATGAAAACCGTGTTCACGAGTTCGCGATGGCGTACCACAACTGACGAACCGCCATGCATACGGTTTCGGTAATGAACCGGCCAATCAGTGGCATGCATCTGTCATTGGCGGCCGGTTTGCTGCCACGATTCCTCCGGCTGCAGACGAGGGGGCCCCACCCCCCGGTGCAGCCGTTCCAGCCATGGTGCAGCGCGTCCCGACCCTGCAACGGGTTGTGTGCACCGCAACCCGCTACCGCACCTCCGTCGCACCCGGCGGGGGCCCCCACTGCGCCGCAACCCCGCGGCCCAGGTTTCTCTCCACCGGTGCGACCCAGCTCCGGTCGGAAAAGGAGTCCGCATGTCCCGTTACGCTCACGCCCGGAAGGCGGCGGTCGTCCTGGCCGCGTCCACCGCGCTGCTGGTCACCGGCATACCGGTCATCGCCCAGGCGGCCACCCCGGACGCGCCGGCCGCCGTCGCCGCCCAGCAGTCCACCCGGGCCGCGCTGATCGCCTCGGCGAACCAGCAGACCGCCTCCCTCGCCCAGGCCCTCGGCCTGAGCGCCGAGGAGAAGCTGGTCACCAAGGACGTCGTCCAGGACGCCAACGGCGGTCGCCACCTGCGCTACGAGCGCACCTACGCCGGACTCCCCGTCCTCGGCGGCGACCTGATCGTCCACCAGGACGCGAACGGTGCCACCAAGAGCGTGACCAAGGCCAGCGAGGCCAGCCTCGCCGGTGTCCAGACCACCCCGGCGCTGGCCGCGCCGAAGGCCCAGGCCGCCGCGCTGGCCGTCGAGGCGGGCTCCGTCGACACCGCCCCGCGCCTGGTGGTGTGGGCCGCGGACGGCACCCCGAAGCTCGCCTGGGAGACGGTCATCGCCGGCCAGGAGTCCGACGGCACCCCGAGCAAGCTGCACGTGGTCACCGACGCCAAGACCGGTGACGTGCTCAGCAAGGCCGACGGCATCATGCGCGGCACCGGCACCGGCGTCTTCGTCGGCAACGTTCCGCTGACCACCACCCAGAGCGGCTCGACCTACTCGCTGAAGGACGCCACCCGCGGCGGCCAGAACACCACCGACATGAAGAACGGCACCTCCGGCAACGGCACCCTGTTCTCCAAGTCCTCGGACACCTGGGGCAACGGCCAGGCCAGCAACCGCGAGTCGGCCGCCGTGGACGCCCAGTTCGGCGCCGCCGCCACCTGGGACTTCTACAAGAACACCTTCGGCCGCAACGGCATCCGCAACGACGGCGTCGGCGCCATGAGCCGCGTGCACTACGACACCGGCTACGTCAACGCGTTCTGGGACGACGGCTGCTTCTGCATGACCTACGGCGACGGGGACGGCGACACCCACCCGCTGACCGAACTCGACGTCGCGGGCCACGAGATGAGCCACGGCGTCACCGCGGCCACCGCCAACCTGAACTACTCGGGCGAGTCCGGCGGCCTCAACGAGGCCACCTCGGACATCTTCGGCAACATGGTGGAGTTCTACGCCAACCTGCCCAAGGACGTGCCGGACTACCTGGTCGGCGAGCTGATCGACATCAACGGCAACGGCACGCCGCTGCGCTACATGGACAAGCCCTCCAAGGACGGCCAGTCGGCCGACTCCTGGTACTCGGGCGTCGGCAACCTGGACGTGCACTACTCGTCCGGCGTCGCCAACCACTTCTTCTACCTGCTGTCCGAGGGCAGCGGCGCCAAGGTGATCAACGGCGTCAGCTACAACAGCCCGACCGTCAACAACATCACCGTCACCGGCATCGGCCACGACAAGGCGCAGCAGGTCTGGTACAAGGCGCTGACCGCCTACATGACCTCCACCACCAACTACGCGGCCGCCCGCACCGCGACCCTGAACGCGGCCACCGACCTGTACGGCGCGAACAGCGCCGAGTACAACGCGGTCGCCACCGCCTGGGCCGCCGTCAACGTCGGCTCGCTGCCCAACCCGGGCGGCGTCACCGTCACCAACCCGGGCAACCAGTCGACCGCCGTCGGCACCGCGGTCAACCTGGCCATCAAGGCCTCGGGCGGCACCGCTCCGCTGTCGTACTCGGCGACCGGTCTGCCGGCCGGCCTGGCGATCAACGCCTCCACCGGCGCGATCACCGGCACCCCGACCGCGGCGGGCACCTCCAACGTCACCGTGACGGTGAAGGACTCGGCCGGCAAGTCC
>NZ_JBITTM010000028.1:0-139277 GCF_044541955.1 Kitasatospora sp. NPDC085464 | reverse complement strand
CACCGGCCCGAAGTTCAGCCGATCGATACCTCCTTCACCTGGCTGTCCTTACTTACTTGGAGCGACCTCGTGTCGCACCTGATCGTTTCAGAATGGGAGCCGGACAGTCATTCGTCGTCGAGCCGCTGGAGAACCTGCGTGAAGTCACCGCAGTCGAGGAGGCCGGCCAGCACCTGCGTCATGTTGTCGATCCCGGAATCCCGGACGATGAGGCCGTCGGAGCACCAGAAGTAGCGGCCGTCCAGTGCCTCGCCAGTACTGGACCACCTCTCCATGATGCGTTCGACCTCGGCAAGCGTGAACACGGTCGCGCTCCAGCGTGAACCGTCCGCCGTCAACCGGACCTCGACGTCGACGTTGCAGACGGTGTCCAGAGGTTCGCCCGCGTTGGGCAGGAATGACGCCTCGAAGCGATCTGTTCGGACGCGATACCAGGGCTCGTCCCATCCCTGCTCAGCGGCTTCGGCTCCGGAGTCAGTCATTCAGGGAGTATGTCGGGCCAGCCCCGAGGGCTCAACCGGGTTCTCTGGCAAGCCTCAGCATCGTGATCACGCTCATCCGTCGTCCACGAGTGCCCCCACCACCACCCACCACCACCACCGGGCTCCACCGCGGCACCACTCAAACGGGTTACAGAGAACGGCATCCGTCACCGTGACGGACATGTAGTCTATGGATCGTCGCAGTTCAGAGCCGGTATCCGAGCTCCTGCGGTCGGTAAACTGGACGACATCACCCGCCTACGAATGCACCGCGCGGACGATCAGGACGTCCTCGATCTCATCCGGGCGTTCATGAGCATGAACCTCACTCTGGTGCTGGTCGGCGTCGACATCCCTGGCTCCGGGCTGCTGCGGGAGGCGAAGTGGGACGCCCGGCACCGGCAGTGGGTCATGCCGCCCTCCGAAGGCGCCCGCACGTTCGGTCTGGAGCCCACCCAGACCGAGCGGCGCTTCGACCTGGTCGACCTCGACCGCTTCCGATACACCACCCCCCAGCCGATCCAGGCCTTCCAGAATCACCTCGCCGGCATCGAGGACGGCCTGCGGCTGTTCGACGCGCGACCGGGGATGCTCACCGAGGGCACCATGCCCGAGTACCTGATGCGCCGCACCGGCGGCGTCGTGGGGCTGCTGACCCGCCTAATTGAGGACGGCGCTCAGGAGGCCATCGACAGTGAACGCGAGGTGCTGGACGAAGAGTTGTTGGACGAGATCGTCCTCAGTCTCGACGACCCCGGTCGCGATCCGGACTCCGGCGAGATCCCCGTGATCGACGCCGCCGCGGCCGTTTCGTCGAAGAGCAGCAAGCCCGGTGCCCGCAAGCGGGCACGCAACACCGTGTTCGACGACGGCGGCCCCCGCGCCGCTGGAGCGGCGCTCTGATGCCGGCGACCCCGGCTGAACCGCAACCGCTTCCGCGCAGTCTCGTCCCTCTGCCTGATGAGACTTTGCCCGGCTTCATCCTGCGGCTGTCCCACCGCCTCGACCAGAGTCCGGGGCAGCTCATGCGCCTGGCCGGCCTGACGAACAGCGCGAACCCGTCGAACGCCGCACCGGTGAGACACCTGGTCATGCTGCAACCGGCCCCGCTGGAGACCTTCGCCCGTCTCACGCGCTTGACGCCGGAAGAGGCTCAGGCGCTGACTCTGCGCCGGTTCTCGGGCCGCGATCCCGCCGTCACCGAGCTTCTGCAGCGTCCCGGTGGGAACCAGCACTCCAGAATGACGGTCCCACCCTGGCTGCTGCTGAACTCCAGCCGCTACTGCCCCCGCTGTCTGGCCGGCGACGGCACCGATGTCCAGGACCGCCACGGCGGGCCATGGAAGTTGCAATGGCGCCTCGCGACCGTCTTCGCCTGCCTGGAACACGGGATCCTCCTGGAACACCTCTGCCCCGCCTGCCATCACCCCCCGTTCGGCAACCACGGCCGGGAGAAGCGTCGCCTACTGGTGTCGGCCATCGGGGAAGCAGGACTGCATCCGGCTCAGTGCCGCAACGGCGTCCTCGCCGAGAGGGGCGCCCAGACCTGCGGCGGACGTCTGGACACTGCCACCGCCCGCCCGCTCAGGCCCGAACTCGCATCGCTGCAAACCAAGATCCTTGACGTCCTGGAATCGGGGACCGAGCCGACCGCTGCGGCCTCGATCAGCGACTTGCAGATCACGGCGGCGATTGTCGCGGGGACCTGGCCACTCTCCGCCGTCCACGCGCCGTTCGATCTCCCACCGGCCCTGGATGCGCTGCTGGACCGCCGAAACGCGATCAGGGCCGATGTCCGGTGGGACGCTCCCCCACGCGATGCCGACCTCACCGCGGCTCTGCTCTCTGCGGCCGACGCCCTTCTCGTCCAACCCCGCGCCATCTTCTGGCAGAACCTCAACCGCATCCTTCCGGCCGCCGTCCCCCAGTCCAGCGGCCACTGGGGACAGACCTGGACTCGGCTGAGGGAGCAGTGCTCACCCACGTTCCGGCTCGACGTCGAGCACTCCGCCGCCAACCGCATTCCCAAGCCGCCCAGGAAGCGCCAGCCCAAGCCCTTCGCCGATCCCCCGCTCCCGGTCGGCCAACATGGCTTCCTGCCTGAACACATCCCCCAACGTCTGCCGACGAGTTGGATGCGCATCCTATTCGACCATGGCGCCCAAGAGTCATGGCAGGACTCTGTCAACATGAGGTTCCGCCGCACGGCGGCCGTCGACCTCATCCGAGCCGCGACCGGGGTTTCCTTCCCCGAAGCCGCGAGGTTTCTAGGGATCTCCGCTTCCCGGGTCCACAGGCACGACAGCTGGCTCTCCACCACCACTCGGCACTACCCCCGCCGGCGGGACCACCAGCAAGCACTCACCGAAGCCTTCGCAGTCCTCGCCCAGCACATCGCCCGCACCACCGAGGAACCCGCCAACTACCACCACCGCAGGCTCCAGCTCACACTGTGGCACCTCCCAACCGACGAATGGCACACCATCCTGACCCAGTTGCCGCCCGTCGACGGAGACCACTCAACCGATCCCGGCCGCGACGTCCACCTCGGCGCGTCCGCCCACATCTGGGCCACCATCACAGGCAGCGAATGGGGCCTCGCCCCTTGCTTCGAGCCGCCGTTGACCAAGAACCCGACGTTGACCATCCCCGGATGGCCCCAGCATGCGGTCCTGGAACGCCTCCACAACCCGGCAGGAAGCCGCTTCTGGGGAATCCTGCGGAAGATCCTCGACGAGTACACCCAGCGGCTAACACAGAAGATCGACGCAAGCATCGCCTGAGCGCTCGTCTCACTCTCCGTAATCAACGGTCGTGACGACCGCCAACTGTCGCTTCCCGAAACCGCCAATCATCACTTCCAGCTGACGCAGCCACCTGCACGAACCGCAGACCCGCCCGCCAACTACCACTTCCAGTCACAACTGTGACCGGCAGCGCCAGTCGGCGAGACAGTCCTGGGTTGCGGCGGCCCGGGCGCATGCGGACGCGCATCGGTGGATCAGCTCTGGCGGGTGGTCCGCGAAGCCGAGCGGGAGCCGGCAGTGCGGGAGGATCGTTTCGAAGTTCGCTGCCAGCAAAGCTCGTTGACCTGGCGAAGCACTCACACCACACCGAGCAGTCACAACGACGGAAGCCACGGGTTGGTGATCTGCAAGCCCTCAGATGACCCTGTTCCCGGCAATCGCGGCGAGCGCATCCTGCACGCTCAGGAACTCCTCCGTGCCCGCCTGCGGCTTGTCCACCAAGGCTTCGCCGTGGACGGGTGCCAGGCACCCGGCTCAAATGATGGCAGCGACAGGTCGGGGCGGTCGAATCGATCGGACCGATCAGTTTTGGAGAAGCACCCGGCGCCGGCCCGCGCCTAGCGTTGCGGTCATGAGCGACATCACCATTCACTGGACCTTCCTCCCGCACACCGACCCCGAGGCCTCCCTCGCGTTCTACCGCGACCTGCTCGGCTTCGAGGTCCGCAAGGACGTCGGCGGCGGCGCGATGCGCTGGATCACCGTCGGCCCCGCCGACCAGCCCGGCGTCTCCCTCGTCCTGGAGCCGCCCGCGATCGACCCGGGCGTCACCGAGGACGAGCGCAGGACCATCACCGAGATGATGGCGAAGGGCACCTACGCCCGGCTCGTCCTCGGCACCGCCGACCTGGACGGCGTCTTCGACCGGCTGAAGTCCGGCGGCGCCGAGCTGGTGCAGGAGCCGACCGAGCAGCAGTGGGGCGCGCGCGACTGCGCCTTCCGCGACCCGGCGGGCAACCTGATCCGGTTCAACGAGGTGCGCTGAGCCGGCCGCCGGCGAACCGCCGCACCGCACGGCCGCCGACCCGCCGGCTCGCCCGGCCGGCGGGTCGGCACCCGCCACAGCCCGCCGGGCCCGTCCCCACCCCCACCGGCCGGACCGATCCCCCTCGACTCTGGTTGGATCGAGGGGACCGCCGACCGTGGCCGCGGGGACGGGCCCGCCCGATCGACAGGGAGAGACGACACGATGCCCAAGAGGACGGACGCGCACCCCGCGCCGCACGCCGCCGACAGCCATGACCTGATCCGCGTCCACGGCGCACGCGAGAACAACCTCAAGGACGTCAGCGTCGACATCCCCAAGCGCCGGCTGACGGTGTTCACCGGCGTGTCCGGCTCGGGCAAGAGCTCGCTGGTGTTCGACACCATCGCCGCCGAGTCCCAGCGGCTGATCAACGAGACCTACAGCGCCTTCGTCCAGGGTTTCATGCCCTCCCTGGCCCGCCCCGAGGTGGACGTCCTGGAGGGCCTGACCACCGCGATCATCGTCGACCAGCAGCGGATGGGCGCCGACCCGCGCTCCACCGTGGGCACCGCCACCGACGCCAACGCGATGCTGCGCATCCTCTTCAGCCGCCTCGGCACCCCGCACATCGGCTCGCCCAAGGCCTTCTCCTTCAACGTCCCCTCGATCAGCGGGGCGGGCGCCGTCACCGTCGAGCGCGCCGGCAAGACCGTCAAGGAGCGCCGCAGCTTCAGCATCACCGGCGGCATGTGCCCGCGCTGCGAGGGCCGGGGCAGCGTCTCCGACATCGACCTGACGCAGCTGTACGACGACAGCAAGTCGATCGCCGAGGGCGCGATCACCATCCCCGGCTGGAAGACCGACAGCTGGTGGACGGTCGGCGTGTACGCCAACTCCGGCTTCCTCGACCCGGACAAGCCGATCCGCGAGTACACCGGGAAGGAGCTGGAGGACTTCCTCCACCGGGAGCCGACCAAGGTCAAGGTCAAGGGCGTCAACCTCACCTACGAGGGCCTGATCCCCAAGATCCAGAAGTCGATGCTGTCCAAGGACAAGGACGCCCTGCAGCCGCACATCCGGGCCTTCGTGGAGCGCGCCGTCACCTTCACCGCCTGCCCCGACTGCGGGGGCACCCGGCTCAGCGAGGCCGCCCGTTCCTCCAGGATCGCGGGCATCAGCATCGCCGACGCCTGCGCGATGCAGATCACCGACCTCGCCGACTGGGTGCGCAAACTCGACGAGCCCTCGGTGACGCCGCTGCTCACCACCCTGCGGCAGACCCTCGACTCCTTCGTGGAGATCGGCCTCGGCTACCTCTCGCTGGACCGCCCGGCGGGCACACTCTCCGGCGGCGAGGCGCAGCGGGTCAAGATGATCCGCCACCTCGGCTCCTCGCTCACCGACACCACGTACGTCTTCGACGAGCCCACCACCGGCCTGCACCCGCACGACATCGACCGGATGAACAAGCTGCTGCTGCGCCTGCGCGACAAGGGCAACACGGTGCTGGTGGTCGAGCACAAGCCGCAGACCATCGCGATCGCCGACCACGTGGTCGACCTCGGCCCCGGTGCCGGGACGGCCGGCGGCTCGGTCTGCTACGAGGGCGGCGTCGAGGGGCTGCGGAGCAGCGGCACCGTCACCGGCCGCCACCTGGCCGACCGGGCGACGCTGCGGGAGAGCGTGCGCAGGCCCACCGGGAAGCTGGAGATCCGGGGCGCGGACACCCACAACCTGCGGGACGTGGACGTGGACGTCCCGCTCGGCGTGCTCACCGTGGTGACGGGGGTGGCCGGCTCCGGCAAGAGCTCGCTGATCCACGGCTCGCTGGGTCGACGGTCGGGGGCGGCCGGCGAGGGCGTGGTCTCGGTCGACCAGGGCGCGATCAAGGGTTCGCGGCGCAGCAACCCGGCCACCTACACCGGGCTGCTGGAGCCGGTCCGGAAGGCCTTCGCCAAGGCCAACGGCGTCAAGCCGGCCCTGTTCAGCGCCAACTCCGAGGGTGCCTGCCCGACCTGCAACGGCGCCGGGGTGGTCTTCACCGACCTGGCGATGATGGCCGGGGTGGCCAGCACCTGCGAGGACTGCGAGGGCAAGCGGTACCAGCCGGCCGTGCTGGAGTACCGGCTGGGCGGACGGGACATCGCGGAGGTGCTGGCGATGTCGGTGACGGAGGCCGAGGAGTTCTTCGGTTCGGGCGAGGCCGCGCTCCCGGCCGCCCACCGGATCCTGGAACGGCTGGCGGACGTCGGGCTGGGCTACGTCAGCCTCGGCCAGCCGCTCACCACGCTCTCCGGCGGTGAGCGGCAGCGGCTCAAGCTGGCCACCCACATGGCGGACAAGGGCGGGGTCTACGTCCTGGACGAGCCGACCACCGGCCTGCACCTGGCCGACGTCGGGCAGCTGCTCGGGCTGCTGGACCGGCTGGTCGAGTCCGGCAAGTCGGTGATCGTGATCGAGCACCACCCGGCGGTCATGGCGCACGCCGACTGGATCATCGACCTCGGCCCGGGCGCCGGGCACGACGGCGGGCGGGTGGTGTTCGAGGGCACCCCGGCCGACCTGGTCGCCGCCCGCTCCACGCCGACCGGCGAGGCCCTGGCGACGTACGTTGGTTAGCCGGCGGCGTACGTCGGTCAGGGCGTGTCGGACGGCTCCAGCGGCAGGGCCATCTCCAGGATCCGCGCCGAGGCGTCCAGCACGTAGGGCGTCTCGCCGCCGGTGTACGCGAACCCGCGCCGCAGGTAGAAGGCCGCGGCGCGGGGGTTCGCCTCGTGCACGCCGAGCAGCATGAGGTCGGCGCCCCGGCCGCGCGCCCAGGCGAGGGCCGTGTCCAGCATGGCGTCGGCGACGCCGCGTTCGCGGCCGCGGTGCGCCGGGTCCACCCAGACGCCGATCAGGTCGACGGCGCCGGCCCGGTCCTTGCTGGCGGTCGACAGCATGGTGCCGACCCACTCCCCCTCCGGGTCGACCGCGACCAGGCCGACCTTGTCGGGCTCGTTGACCCAGTCCGTCCGGGCCCGCCAGTTGCCCTCGCCCTGGTAGCTCGCGTACTCGTGGGTCTCGCCGAACGCCATGGGAGTGTCGAGGAGTTGGGCGAGGCGCACCTTCCGCAGCTGCTGCCAGTCCTCGCGGCCGATCCGCTCGATCCGGTACTGCACGTTCTCCCCCGTCAGCCCGACGCGTCACACGACGCTGCCTCCGCCACCGGTGGTCACCGGCGGCGGAGGCAGGATAGCCGTATCGCGGACTACGGCTTGATGCGGACCACCTGCGGGTCGTGGTCGCTCGCCTGCTGGGCGAACTCGGAGTTGATGTGCACCACGTCGTACTTGGCGTAGCCGACCTCGGGGCTGACCAGGATGTGGTCCAGCACCTGCGAGTTGCCCTGGTAGACGTAGGAGTACTGCTCGGTCTCCGGCAGCTCGTTCACCAGGTCGCGCAGCACGCCGCCCTTGGTGAGCGCGGCCAGCGCGGGCGAGAACTGGTAGTCGTTGAAGTCGCCGAGGGAGACGACCTTGGCCTCCTTGTCGGCGGCCAGCAGCTGGGCGACGAAGGCCTGCTCGACGGTGGCCTGCTTGAGCCGCTGCACCTCGGAGCTGCGGGTCGGCTGCTGGAACCGGCTGTCGATGCCCTGGTCGCCGCCCTTGCTGTTGAAGTGGTTGGCGATCACGAAGACCTTCTGGCCGCGGAAGACGAACTGGCCGACCAGCGGCTTGCGGCTGTTGGTCCACGCCTCGTCGTTCGGCTCGATCCGGCCGGGGGAGGCGGTCAGCGCGGTGGCGGCGCCGGTGCCGGTGACGCCGACGGCGGTGGTGGTGCCGCCGCCCGCGATGTCGGTGAAGGAGACCCGCTGCGGGTTGAACAGGAAGACCTGGCGGATGTTGCCGCCGGGCTCGCCGCCGTCCTTGCCGTCCTGCGGGTCGATCGAGCGCCAGTCGTAGGCCGGGCCGCCGGCCGCCTTGATCGCGGCGATGAACTTGGCGACGGTCTGGCTCGCGTCGACGGTGCCGTCGTTCTTGGAGCCGTTGTCGTCCTGGATCTCCTCCAGGGCGACGACGTCGGGCGAGCGCAGGTTGGTGACGATGCCCTGGGCCAGCTCGGCGAACTTGGAGTCCGGGTTGTTCGGGGCCAGGTTCTCCACGTTGTAGGTGGCGAGGGTGAGTTCGCGGTCGCTCGCCTGGGCGGTGACCTCGCGCTGGAGGTGGTTGTCCTTCAGGGTGCCCATGGTGCCGGCGACGAGGGTGTAGCCGCCGAAGTTGTTGTAGTCGAGCGGGCCGGTGGTGGTGCCGGTCAGCTCGTCGCCGACGTTGGCCACCGGGAAGGGCTGCTGGGAGACCGGCGCGAGCTGCTGGATCATCAGGCGGCCGACGTTGGGCTCGCGGTAGGACTCGTACAGGACGCCGCCGCGCTTGCTGCGCTGGTCCTGGCGGTCGGCGGCGACCCACAGCTCGTTGTACTTGTCGGTCGCCTGGATCACCCGGACGTCCTTGACCTGGACGAGCATGCCCTCCAGGGACTCGTAGAAGTCCAGGGTGTACTTCTCCGGGTCGAGCTTGCCGCCCTCGATGGTGCCGTCGGCGCCGGCCGCCGGGGAGTAGGTGCCGGGGATGTTGCGGGTGTCGACGACGACCGGGGCGGGCAGCGGGTTGCCGGAGGAGACGACGGTGATGCCGGGGGCGGAGATCTCGGTGACGGACTGCGAGCCGCCGGAGAGGCTCGGGTAGTACTCGGTGATCTTGCCGCTCACCAGCACCGAGTCGCCGACCTTGACGGTCGGGTTGCCGCCGGTGAAGACGAAGATGCCCTCGCTGGTGGCCGGGTCGGCGTCCGGGTTCGGGTCCTGGATCCAGAAGCCCTTGGAACTGCCGTACGCGCGCACGCCGGTGACGATGCCGGGCACGCCGGTGACGGGCTTGCCGGCCTGCGGGGATATCCGGGTGGTGCCCTGGATGTCGTGGATCCGCAGCGGGCCGGCCTCGGTCGGGGCGGGGGTGGCCGCGCCGGCGGCGTTGGCCACCGGGAGCGGGACGAGCACCAGCGACGCGGCCAGCGAGGCCGGGACGAGCGCGGCGCGCAGCAGGGTCCGACGCGGGCGGGGTGCGGGGGCAGTGGTCACCTGGGCAGGGCTCCTAGCTCCGCCGTGCGGCACGGTCGGTGGCACGGCGGTCCGGGCGGAGGCGCGCTCGGAGCGCGCGCTACTCGCGTAGAGACAGAGCAGGGGACGGACGGCCGCCCCCCGCGGCGCCCCTCAAGATACGCGCGTAGAAAATGCCCCGACAAGACCTCGTCGGTGAACTGTCGGTTCCGCCCGGGTGACTTGACCGTCGGTCAGTCCAGCGTGCTCACAGCCCGCTCCCAGCGGACTCCCAGGAAGACTCGATCCGCTCGACGACCAGCTCGCACAGCTCGTGGGTGCGCAGCGCGTCGTGGGCGTCGAGGGTCCTGCCGGTGCGGACGGCGTCGAGGAAGGCGAGCACGCACTGCTCGATGCCGCGCTGCCGGGCGACCGGCACCCAGTCCCCGCGGCGGCGGACGGTGGGCTGACCGCGGTGGTCGATCACCTCGGCGAGGTTGTGCACCTCGCGCTTGGAGTCGCCGCCGGAGACCTCCAGCACCTCCTCGGTCGAGCCGGAGAGCCGGTTCATGATCCCCAGCGCGGTGAAGCCCTGCCCGGCGAGGGTGAGCACCACGTGCTCCACCAGGCCGTCCCGCACCCGCGAGCGGACGTCCACGTGCTCGATCTCGCCCGGGGCGAGGAAGCGGAGCACGTCCACCACGTGGATGAAGTCGTCGTAGACGAGGGTGCGGGCCTCCTCGGGCAGGCCCTCGCGGTTCTTCTGCAGCACGATGAGGTCGCGCGGGCGCTCCTTGGCCTGGACGTAGCCGGGCGCGTGGCGCCGGTTGAAGCCGACCATCAGCGAGCGGCCCGTACGGTCGGCGAGGTCGACCAGCCGGCGGGAGCCGTCCACGGTGTAGTCCAGCGGCTTGTCCACGTACACGTCCACGCCGGCCGTCAGCAACTGCTCCACGATCGGCACGTGCTGGCTGGTCGCGGCGTGGACGAACGCCGCCCGGATCCCGCTGCCGATCAGCTCCCCCAGATCGGTGAAGCGCTTCTCCGGGGCGATCCGGTGCGCGTCCCCGATCCGGTCCAGCTTCGCCGCGTCCCGGGTCATCAGACGCAGGTCCAGCCCCGGCAGCGCGGTCAGGACCGGCAGGTACGCCTTCTGCGCGATGTCACCGAGCCCGATGACCCCCACCGGAAGCAGGCCGTCAGGAACAGAGGTCGTACTCATCGGATTCTCCACACACGCGCGCCGACACCGTCACCCGCCACCCTATGCACCCGCTCCCGTGCTCCACCAACCCGTCAGCGGGGCGGGATGATGCCGGTCAGCCACGTGAAGGTCGGGCCGACCAGGGGCTTCCAGGTCGAGGTCAGGTGCGGTCCGCTGGTCTCGAACGGGGTGACGGTGGTCGGGCTCTTCGCCGCGCGCTGGAGGGCGAGCCCGTCCTCCAGTCCGTCGCCCCGCTTGCCGGTCACGTAGAGCGCGACGTTCGGCGGGGTCGTGGCGTGGGTGAGGATGTTCAGCGGGTTGGCGCTCTCCCGCAGCTTCGGGTCCTTGGCGGTCAGTGAACTCGGCTCGCCCGCCGGGTCGTTGTAGCCGGACATGCTGACCGCGGCGCGGTAGCGGTTGGGGTGGGAGAGCGCGAGGCGCAGGGCGCAGTGGGCGCCGGCCGAGTAGCCGGACACGGCCCAGCGGTCCGCGGTGGCGTCGGCCCGGAAGTTGTCGACGACCATCTGCGGGACGTCCCGCGAGAGCCAGGTCTCGGCGTTGACCTTGCCCGGGATGTCGGCGCACCCGCTGTCGGTCTTGCCGAGGAGGGTGACGCGCGGTGCGACCAGGATGAACGGCGTCACCTGACCGGCCTTCATCAGCGGTTCGAGCTGCTTCGTCACCGCCATGGCGTCGTCGCCGAACCAGGCGCTGGAGGATCCGGGGTACCCGGCGAGCAGTTCGACCACCGGGAAGGTCTTGTCCTTGAACGCCGGGTCGTCGTACTGCGGCGGCGTCCAGACCAGCACCTCGCCGTCGACTCCGGAGAGCCTGCCCTTGAGGTCGGCCTGCTTCACGTTCCTGGGCACCGCGTCCGAGTCGGGCGCGTGGAAGGCCTGCGGCACCTTCGCCACGGGGGCGCCGGACGGGCCGCCGGTCAGGCCCTCGTCCTTCGGGGGCTCCGGCACGGCCCGGACGTGGCTGGCGGTGCCCAGCAGGTCGCCCCAGGTGTCGTAGAGCTGGTTCTCGTCGTTGACGATCACGAAGACCATCGCCACGGCGGTGAACTGACAGAGCAGCACCGTGCCGAGGTACGAGAGCGCGCGCAGCGGCCTGCGCCGCCCCTCCACCGTCCGGGCCGGCCCCAGGAGGCGGCCTCTGCCCAGCCATTGCGCCATGGCCAGCGCCAGGGCGGCGCCGAACAGGACGATGGTGAGGACGAGAACGGGAGTGCCAGTCAGGTTCATTGCGTGCGTGCCCGGTTTCTGTGCCGTCCGGGCCCGTGTGCCCGGTCGCACGGGAGACGGCTCGGAACGGCTGTTCGGTTGCCCCTTCCTGGAAGGTTCCTGGGAGCAGCCGTCCGTCCCGGTCGGCCCCGGGGTCGAGGCCGCGGCCGAACCCGGGGGCGAGCGCGGTCGCCGCGGCGGCTCAGGCGGCCAGCAGGGACTGCGCGATGCCGCGGGCGCGCCAGGCGGCGTCCGGGGTGCCCTCGCGCAGGGCGGTGACGATGGCGCCGTCCATCAGCAGGGCGAACTCCCGGGCGCGGGAGGCCGGCTCGGGGATGTCGGCGGTCCGCATGAGCTGCTCGACCAGTTCGACGACGCGCCGCTTGTGCAGCGCCGCCATCTCGCGGGCCGGGCTGGCGGGGTCGGCGATCTCGGTCATCGTGTTGATCGCGACGCAGCCGCGGTAGTCCTGCGCCGCGAACCGTTCGGCGAGCGCGTCGAAGACGTGCAGCGGGTGGCCGCCGTGGGCCGCGACCCGCTCGGCGAGCCAGGCCCGGAACCGTTCGTCACGGCCCTCCAGGACCGCCGTCACCAGGGCCTCCTTGCCGGCGAAGTGCCGGTAGAAGGACGCCCGGCCCACGCCGGACTCGGACAGGATGCGCTCCACCCCGACCGCGTGGATCCCGTTGGCGTAGAAGAGGGACTCTGCCGTGTTCAGCAGGCGCGCCCGTGCGTTGACTGCCATGCCATCGATCCTAACCAGCCTTGACGCCAAACGGCACCGATCGGTACCGTTTTCGGCGTCAGAACGGAACCGATCGGTACCGTTTCACCGGGACAGTCGTACAGCGGGGGGACGCATGAACGAGGACTGGGCCGAGGCCAGTGTCGAACTGGTCGACGGCTACACGGTGATGAACGGCGACGGCGGGACAGTCTCCTCGGTGCCCCGGGCGCTGGTGTCGTTCCAGGGCGGGTTCGTCAAGCTGCGGATCCCCGGCACCGGGACGGTGCAGGTGGTCTCCGCCCCCGCCGTCCGGCTGATCACCCTCACCACCTGGTGACCCCGGCGGTCGGACACCCGACCGCCCCCACGGACCGGCGGCTGCACGGCCGCCCGCGCCGGGACGCCACGCCACCCGCACACGGCGCGGCCGCCCGACCCGGGACGCCGAGCAGCCGCACAGGCCTTTCCGGACCCCCGCGTCGTCCCACCAGCCCGCGGGCCCGGCGCTACGCGCCCGCGGCGGCCGCCTCGGCGAGGGCGTCGAGGACCGGCCGGATCAGCGGGTGCCCGTCGGCGCCGGCCCGGACGGCGGCGAAGACCCTACGGGTGGCGAGCTCGCTGTCCACCGGGCGGACCGCCACCCGGGAGAGGTCCACCCCGCGCAGCGCCGAGCGCGGGACGAGGGCGACCCCGGCGCCCGCCGAGGCCAGCGCCACCACGGCGCGGAAGTCGTCGGAGGAGTGCAGCAGCCGGGGCTGGAACCCGGCGTTCTCGCAGGCCAGCAGGACCACGTCGTGGCAGGGGTTGCCCGGGTAGGGGCCGATCCAGGGCTCGTCGGCGAGCTCGGCGACGGCGAGCGGGCCGGACTCGCCGGCCAGCCGGTGGCCGAGCGGCAGGACGGCCTCGAAGGGCTCGGCGTACAGCGGCACCCGGGTCAGCCGGGCGTCGTCGGCGCGCGGTGCGCCGCGGTACTCGACGGCCACCGCGAGGTCGGCCCGGCCGTCCAGGACCATCGGCAGACTGGCGTCGCCCTCCGCGTCCAGCACCTTGAGCCGCACGCCCGGCGCGCGCTCGCCGAGCAGCCCGATGGCGGGGGCGAGCACCAGCCCGATGCCGGTGGCGAAGGAGGCGACGGTGACCTCCCCGGAGACGCCCGCGCTGTAGGCGGCGAGGTCGGCCTCGGCCCGCTCCAGCTGGGCGAGCACGACGTCGGCGTGGCCGAGCAGGATCTCCCCGGCGGCGGTCAGCCGCACGCCGCGGCCCTCGCGGGCGAGCAGGTGGTGCCCGGTCTCCTGCTCCAGGGCGGCCAGCTGCTGGGAGACCGCGGAGGGGGTCAGGTAGAGGGCGGCCGCCGCGGCGGTCACGGTGCGGTGGTCCGCCACGGCCCGCAGGGTCCGCAGCCGTCGTGCGTCGATCACAGGCCAATTCTGCCAGCGCGGCGGAGTGGACCGGGCGCCCCCGACCGAACCCGGCACATCGGACCGACCCCGGCGCGGCGGCCAGGCGCAGCGAGCACCCTCCCCGAACCACCGCAGCGGACCGGCTCACCCGGGACGACACACAGAGCACCGCCTCGTCCTGCTTCCCGAGGGTCGACGCCTTCGGCACGACGCTGCTGTTCACCGCCGGCGACGGCAACCTCGTCCCGGGCGACGACAACCAGAACCCGGACGTCTTCCGGCGCCTCCTCTGAGTTGGCCTGATCCGTTGCCCCCGATGGCCTGACTCCCGTGCGGTTTACGTCCGTTGACGTACTTTTCCGCCGAGATCACCCGGGGGCGTTGACCGCCGTTCCCTCCCGGCGATTGGCTCTCCCCGAGCCCGTCGCCGGGAGGGAGCCCGGCGCAGCGCCGCATCCCAGGGGAGGGCAACGCCCATGTCCGGCACCACCCGCACCACCCGCACCGCCTTCGGCACCCGCACCGCCTTCGGCACCCGCACCACCCGCACCCGCCGGTCGACCGGCGCCGCCGGCCTCCTGGCGGCCGCCGCCGTGCTGGCCGCGACCTCCGCCCCGGCCCAGGCCGCGCCCGCGACGCGCGGCACCGTCCAGGTCAGCGTCGGCGTGAACGGCGCGGCGCCGGACAACCAGTCCCAGAGCAAGGGGATCAGCGCCGACGGCCGCTACGCCCTGTTCACCTCGTGGGCCACGAACCTGGTGGAGCAGCCCGCGAAGAGCGCCCGCGACGCCTACGTCCGCGACCTGCGCACCGGCCGCACCGAGCGGGTCGACCTGGCCGACGACGGCTCGGCGCTGAACGGCTTCACCGACTACGCCGCGATCAACGCCGACGGCCGTTACGTCGCCTTCGAGAGCGATGCCGAGAACGTGCTGCCGGGCATGCAGGTCCAGGGGCGCACCGAGGTGTACGTCCGCGACCGCAGGACCGGCCGCACCGAGCTGGTCAGCGGCGGGCTCACCAGCGGCGACACCGACCGGTTCCACGCCTCGTACGCGCCCTCGATCAGCGCGGACGGCCGCTACGTCGCCTTCGTGTCCGCCCGCACCGACCTCGTCCCCGGCCTCGTTCCCGACCGAGCCCCCGACCGCGTCCCCGGCGTGCGGCCCGGCGCCCCCTCGCTCGCCCGGCCGTACACCTGGGACTACAACATCTACGTCACGGACCGCTGGACCGGCAGGACCCGCCTGGTCTCCCTCGGCGTGGACGGCAAGCCGGGCGACAGCATGTCCCTCAACCCGACGATCAGCGCGGACGGCCGCACCGTCGGCTTCACCTCCTTCGCGTCCAACCTGGTGCCCGCCGGACAGTCCCCCACCGCCCTGGTCGCCACCGCACAGGCGGCCGCCGCCGACGTCGAGCCGGCCCCGGGCACCGCCCCCGCCCTGCCCCGCAGCGCCCGCGAGGGCCTGGCCGGCCCGAACCTGGCCCTGCCGACCACCGGCGCCTACTACACGTACGACGTGGACTCCGGCCGCATCTCCGCCGCGAGCCTCGACCTCGACGGCAAGCTCGGCTTCGCGAGCTTCGACGCGACGATCAGCCCGGACGGGCGGCGCGCGGTCTACGCCCTGCCCGAGCCCGGCGGGTCGACCAACGGCCACCGGTACCACCTGGTGCTGTACGTCCGGGACCTCCGGAAGGGCACCGTGACGAAGGTCAGCGGCGGCCTGCCCGGCACCACCTCGGTCGGCACCTCCGACCACGGCAGCATCACCGCCGACAACCGCTGGATCTACTTCTCCTCCGCCGCCGACAACCTGGTGGCCGGCCCGCAGCACCCGGGCTGGGAGGTCTACCGTCAGGACCTGCGCACCGGCCGCACCGAGCGGGTCGCCACCGCGCCGGACGGCTCGTTCGGCAACGGCTCCTCGACGGACCCCTTCGTGGACGCCGCGGGCGACGCCGTGGTCTTCGGCTCGACCAGCGGCAACCTGGTCGCCGGCACCGCCGGCCCGGCGACCGCGGACGCACAGGTCTTCGCCCGCACCTCCGGCCACCACGCCGGCGACGACGACCAGGGGCAGGACCGGGGCCAGGGCCAGGACGACGACTGACCCCCGCGGAGCACGGAGCCTCCCGGGCCGGGCCCGGGAACCGCGAACGGGGGCGGGACGTCGGCCGGGCCGGCGTCCCGCCCCCGTCACGGGAGGGTGGGGCAGGTGGTTGGGGGCCGTGCGGCGGAGAGGCATCGACGCGCCTCCGCCGCACGGCGGTCATGAGCCCGCGGGCCGGTCCGGTTCCGAGCGGACCGGCCCGCGGGCAGTCTGTGCGGGCCCCTGCCGGGCCCGCCGGGGTGCGGCTCCCGGGGTGCTACTCGCCCATCGCGGCGCGCGCGTCCACGAAGGCCGCGACGGCGCGCTCGACGTCCTCGGTGGAGTGCGCGGCGGACAGCTGCACCCGGATCCGGGCCTGGCCGTGCGGGACGACCGGGTAGGAGAACCCGATCACGTACACGCCGCGCTCCAGCAGCAGCTCGGCGAGCTTGCCGGCCTTTGCCGCGTCGCCGATCATCACCGGGGCGATCGGGTGGTCGCCGGGCAGGATCTCGAAGCCGGCCTCGGTCATCTTGGTGCGGAACAGCGCGGTGTTGGCCGCCAGCCGCTCGCGCAGCTCGTTGGACTGCTCGACGAGGTCGAGCACCTTCAGCGAGGCGGCCGCGATCACCGGGGCGAGCGAGTTGGAGAACAGGTACGGGCGGGAGCGCTGGCGCAGCAGGGCGACGATCTCCCGGCGGGCGGCGACGTAGCCGCCGGACGCGCCGCCGAGGGCCTTGCCGAGGGTGCCGGTGATGATGTCCACGCGGTCCATCACGCCGTGCAGCTCGGGGGTGCCGCGGCCGCCCGCGCCGACGAAGCCGACGGCGTGCGAGTCGTCGACCATGACCATGGCGCCGTAGCGGTCGGCCAGGTCGCAGATCTCCTGCAGCGGGGCGACGTAGCCGTCCATGGAGAAGACGCCGTCGGTGACGATCAGGCGGCGGCGGGCGTCCTGGGTGTCCTGGAGCTGCTTCTCCAGGTCGGCCATGTCGCGGTTGGCGTAGCGGTGGCGGCGGGCCTTGCTGAGCCGGATGCCGTCGATGATGCTCGCGTGGTTCAGCGCGTCGGAGATGACGGCGTCGTTCGCGTCGAGCAGGGTCTCGAAGACACCGCCGTTGGCGTCGAAGCACGAGGAGTAGAGGATCGTGTCCTCCTGGCCGAGGAACGCCGAGAGGCGGTCCTCCAGCTCCTTGTGGACGTCCTGGGTGCCGCAGATGAAGCGGACCGAGGCCATGCCGTAGCCCCAGCGGTCCAGGGCGTCCTTGGCGGCGGCCAGCACCTCGGGGTGGTCGGCCAGGCCGAGGTAGTTGTTGGCGCAGAAGTTCAGCACCTCGCCCGGCTTGCCGCCGCCGGTGACGGTGACCGCGGCGCTCTGCGGGGTGCCGATCACCCGCTCGGGCTTGAACAGGCCGGCCTCGCGGATCTCGTCGAGGGTGGCGGCGACGTCGGCGCGCACGTTGTCGAACACAACAGGCTCCTTTTGCGTGGGCGGGGTGGCTCAGGCGGTCCAGTCGAGGATGATCTTGCCGCAGTTGCCGCTCGCGGCGTCGTCGAACGCGGCCTCGAAGTCGGTGGCGGCGTAGCGACCGGTGATCACCGGACTGAGGTCCAGGCCGCCCTCCAGCAGCACGGACATCGCGTACCAGGTCTCGAACATCTCGCGGCCGTAGATGCCCTTGATGGTGATCATCGAGGTGACGACCGAGGCCCAGTCCACCGGGAACTGCTCGGCGGGCAGGCCGAGCATGGCGATCTTCCCGCCGTGGGTCATGTTGGCGATCATCGACTGCATCGCCTCGGGGCGGCCGGACATCTCCAGGCCGACGTCGAAGCCCTCGCGCAGGCCGAGCTTCTGCTGGCCCTCCTCGATGGTGTGCTCAGCGACGTTGAGCGCCAGCGTCACACCGACCTCGCGGGCCAGGTCGAGGCGGTACGGGGAGACGTCGGTGATCATCACGTTGCGGGCGCCGGCGTGCTTGGCGACGGCGGCGGCCATGATGCCGATCGGGCCGGCGCCGGTGACCAGCACGTCCTCACCGACCAGCGGGAAGGACAGCGCGGTGTGCACGGCGTTGCCGAACGGGTCGAAGATCGCGGCCACGTCCAGGTCGACCGGCACCCGGTGCACCCAGACGTTGGAGGCCGGCAGCGCCACGTACTCGGCGAAGGCGCCGTCGCGGTTCACGCCCAGGCCGACGGTGTTGCGGCACAGGTGGCGGCGGCCGGCCAGGCAGTTGCGGCACTTGCCGCAGACCAGGTGGCCCTCGCCGCTGACCAGGTCGCCGATCGCGATGTCCGCGACGCCGGCGCCGAGCTCGGCGACCTCGCCGACGAACTCGTGGCCGAGCACCAGCGGGGTCCGGATGGTCTGCTGCGCCCAGCCGTCCCACTTGCGGATGTGCAGGTCGGTGCCGCAGATGCCGGTCCGCAGCACCTTGATCAGCACCTCGCCGGGGCCGATCTCGGGCTTCGGGACATCGATCATCCAGAGGCCGGGCTCGGCCTGCTGCTTGACGAGTGCCTTCACGGGCGGCGGCTCCTGACGTGCGGGGGGACGGCCTTCGGGGGTCGGGCAGGCCGGGGCGGCCCGGTTCGGCCGGTCCTGACGGACGCACTCCGGGCAGGCAGAAATCTGCCTGGTGGGAGGGGGTGCGGTCCATCGAGGAATTCTTAACGGCGGCCACAGCTGGGCTGAACGATCGTGCCCGAGCAGCGGCCGACGGCGGGTGCGGCGTGCCGGTGCTCACCCTTCCGGCCGAGCGCGGAGCTCCCCGCACGACACCAACCGGCGAGCGGGCCGCGGTACTTGACAGCGCCCGGGGCGCAACCGACGGCGCCGCCGGCCGGAGACCGGCCACCCGGGTGGGGTTTGGTCCGTTCGGGCCAGCCCGGCCGCAGCCGACGCGCGGGCGTTCGAGGACGGTGCTTACGGTGGCGACGCTTCCCCGCGGCCCCGTGGAGCAGCGCTCCGGGCCCCACCGCCCCAGAGAATCGCCCCAGAGAGGCGCCTCGACACATGACCAAGACCCGTCGCCCGCGCCCGGCCGCTCCCCGCTCCGCCGGCCGCGCGACTGCCGCCCTGGCCCTCACCGGGCTGCTGGCCGTCTCCGCCTGCTCCGGGGGCTCCACGCCCGCCCGACAGGCCGGCGGCCCCGCCGTCACCGCCGAACCGGCCGCGCTGAGCCCGTCGGCGAGCGCCGGCGGCGGCGCGTCCGGCTCGTCGTCCGCGTCCGGGGCCGTGGTTCCGATCACCCCCGCCGTCGCCGCGCAGCTCGACGCCACGATCAAGCAGGTCATGAGCCAGGTCAACATCCCCGGGGTGATCGTCGGCTACACCACCCCGAACGACACCTACGTGCGCTCGTTCGGCGTCGCCGACAAGGTCGCCGACACTCCGATGTCGCCGGACCTGTACATGCGGATCGGCAGCGTCACCAAGACCTTCACGACCACGGGCGTCCTGCGGCTGGTGGACCAGGGCAAGGTGGGCCTGGATGACCCGATCTCCAAGTACATCCCGGGCGTGCCCGGCGGCGACGGCATCACCATCCGCGAACTCGGCGACATGCGCAGCGGCCTGTACAACTACACCCTGGACCCGGACTTCCAACAGGCGTTCTTCAGCAACCCGGACCGCCCGTTCACCCCGAACGAGCTGCTCGCGTACGCGTTCAAGCACCCGGCGAACTTCGCGCCGAACGCCAAGTTCGAGTACTCCAACACCAACCTGATCCTGCTCGGCCAGGTCGTCGAGAAGGTCGGCGGACAACCGCTCCAGGACTTCCTGGAGCAGCAGGTGTTCACCCCGGCCGGGCTCGACCGGACGAGCCTGCCGATCGACGCGGCCTTCCCGACCCCGCACGCCCACGGCTACACCAACCAGACGCTCAGCGGCGCGGTCGAGGACTCCACCGACTGGAACCCGTCCTGGGCCTGGGCGGCCGGCGCCGTGATCTCCAACCTCCCCAACCTGCAGACCTGGTCGAAGGTGCTCGCCACCGGCGTGCCGCTGATCGGTCCCGCCACCCAGGCGGAGCGGCTGAAGACCGAGAGCGTCGGCACCCCCGACCTCGGCTACGGCTTCGGGGTGTTCACCACGCACGGGTGGATCGGCCACAACGGCTCGCTGCCCGGGTACGAGAGCGTGGTGATCTACCTGCCGCAGGCACAGGCCAGCCTGGTCCTCCTGCTCAACACCGACATCCTGCACGACGATTCGGAGCCGTCGACGTTCCTCGCGCGGGCGATCACGCAGATCGTCTCGCCGAACAACGTCTACACCCTGCCCACCCCGCCCGCCTCGGGATCGCCGTCGGCATCCACCCCGACCACCGGGGCCACGGGCTCGCCGGCCTCGCCGAACTCTCCCGCGTCCCCCACCTCGCCGACCGGGACGACGCCGGCCGGCGGTGCCACGCTGCACATCTCCTGACCGCGCCCGGCCCGAGCCGGCACACGTGCCGCAGGTCCGACCCGGACGTCCGGGTCGGACCTGCGGTGTTCCGAAGGAGCCCCCTCGGCTCCCCGCCGCTCAGATCCCCAGCACCTTGCCGAGGTCGTACGACACCGGCTCCTCCAGCTGCTCGTAGGTGCAGCTCTCCGGGGTGCGGTCCGGCCGCCAGCGGCGGAACTGCGCGGTGTGCCGGAACCGGGTGCCCTCCATGTGGTCGTACGCGACCTCGACCACCCGCTCCGGGCGCAGCGCGATCCAGGACAGGTCCTTGCCGCCGGTCCAGCGGCTGACCGCGCCGGGCAGCCGGCCCTCGGCGTGCGCGGCCTCCTCCGCCCAGGCGCCCCACGGGTGCCGGGAGAGGTCGTCCATCCTCAACGGGGCCAGTTCCTCGGCGAGTTCGCGGCGGCGGGCCATCGAGAAGGCGGCGCAGACGCCGACGTGCTGGAGCTTGCGGTCGGCGTCGAAGATGCCGAGCAGGAGGGAGCCGACCACCGGACCGCTCTTGTGCTCGCGGTAGCCGGCCACCACGCAGTCGGCGGTGCGCTCGTGCTTGATCTTGTACATGGTCCGCTCCCCCGGCCGGTACGGCTGGTCCAGCGGCTTGGCGACCACCCCGTCCAGCCCGGCGCCCTCGAACTCGGCGAACCAGGTCCGCGCGAGGTCCCGGTCGGTGGCGGCGGGGGCGGTGAACACCGGGTCGGCGGCGTCGGCGAGCGCCGCCTCCAGAGCCGGGCGGCGCACCGACAGCGGCTCGTCCAGCAGGGAGTCGTCCCCGAGGGCGAGCAGGTCGAAGGCGACGAAGGAGGCCGGGGTCCGCTCGGCGAGAAGCTTCACCCGGCTCGCGGCAGGGTGGATGCGCTCCAGCAGTTCCTCGAAGCGCAGCCGGCCGTCGCGGACGATCACCACCTCGCCGTCCAGCACGCAGCGCGGCGGCAGCTCACGCCGCAGGGCCTCGACCAGTTCGGGGAAGTACCTGGTCAGCGGCTTGCCGGTGCGGCTGCCGAGCTCCACCTCCGCGCCGTCGCGGAACACGATGGTGCGGAAGCCGTCCCACTTGGCCTCGTACTGCATCCCGGGCGGGATCTCGGCCACCGACTTGGCGAGCATCGGCGACACCGGCGGCATCACGGGCAGGTCCATGCGTCCGATCCTCGCCCCGATGGTCTCGGGGCGCGCGCCGGGCCCCGCGCGCTTAGCGTGAGGGGCATGGGCTCAGCCGTGGAACTGGAAGTCGCCGGGCGCACCGTCCGGCTGTCGAACCCGGACAAGGTGTACTACCCGGAGCGCGGCTTCACCAAGCTGGACGTCGCGCAGTACTACCTCGCCGTGGCCGACGGGGTGCTGCGCGGCCTGCGCGACCGCCCGACCACCCTGCAGCGCTTCCCGGACGGCGTCGACGGCGAGTTCTTCTACCAGAAGCGCGCCCCCAAGGGCCTGCCGGACTGGCTTCCCACCGCCCGTATCGAGTTCCCCAGCGGCCGCTCCGCCGACGAGATCTGCCCCACCGAGCCCGCCGCCGTCCTGTGGGCCGCCAACCTGGGCTGCCTCACCTTCCACCCCTGGCCGGTCCGGCGCTCCGACACCGGCCACGTCGACGAGCTGCGCATCGACCTCGACCCGCAGCCCGGTACCGACTTCCACGACGCCGTCCGCGTCGCCCACGAGCTGCGCGCCCTGCTGGAGGAGCACGGGCTGCGCGGCTGGCCCAAGTCCTCCGGCGGGCGCGGCCTGCACGTGTACGTGCCGCTGGTGCCGGAGTGGACCTTCACCGACGGACGGCACGCGGTGATCGCCCTCGGCCGGGTCCTGGAGCAGCGGATGCCGGGGCAGGTCACCACCGCGTGGTGGAAGGAGGAACGCGGCGAGCGGATCTTCGTCGACTACAACCAGATGGCCCGCGACCGCACCATCGCCTCCGCCTACTCGCTGCGCGCCCGCCCCCGCGCCACCGCCTCCACCCCGCTGCGCTGGGACGAGGTCGACGACGCCTCGCCCGAGGACTTCGACCTGCGCACCGTCCCCGCCCGCTTCGCCGAACTCGGCGACCTCAACGCGGAGATGGAGGGCCAGGCGTTCCGCCTGGACGGCCTGCTGGAGCTCTACGAGAAGCAGCTGCACGACGAGGGCCTCGGCGAACTCCCCTACCCGCCCGACCACCCCAAGGCCGCGGGCGAGCCCACCCGCGTCCAGCCGAGCCGGGCCCGCAAGAAGTAGGGACGGCGTACCCTGGCGGTCTTCGAGGAGTTGGGGGCACCGGTGGGTGGGCGGGGGCTGGCGGGGATCCTGGCGGACGCGGCGGGCGGGGTGTTCCCGCCGCCGGACGGATCGGTCACGGTGCTGCCGCAGCCGTCGCCGCGCGAGGCCGGGGTGATCGCCTTCGCCGCGCACACGGTCGTCTTCACCGACGAGGACCCGGCCTGGGTGCGGGACGCGGTCGCCGCCGCCCCGGGCGACCCGCTGTCCGCGCCGCTCTGCCCGCCGTTCCTGACCGCCTTCGCCGGACGCACCGGGCGCACCGTCAACAACATCGACCTGCTGACCGCCGCCGACCGCCTCCCGGGCGGGCCGCCGCTGCCGCTCTCCGAGGTGCGCGACCGCGAGCACCCGCGGGTGGTCCGGGCCCTGCGCTACCGCGAGGACGTCCGGGTGTTCACGGCCGACGGCGGCGTCCTGATCCTCGGCCGCGGCGTGGCCGGCCGCTGGGAGTGCGCCGTCGAGGTCGACCCGCACGCCCGGGGCCGCGGCCTCGGCCGCGCCCTCGCCACCGCCGCCCGCCACCTCGTCCCCGGGGCCGGCACCGTCTGGGCCCAGCAAGCCCCCGGCAACGCCCCCAGCGTCCGCGCCTTCCAGACCGCCGGCTACCGCCCGGTCGGCGCGGAGGCCCTCCTGGTGACGGGGCGGCCGTAGGTCTCCCCGGTCACCCGGACGCCGTCGGCAGCCGGGCGACGTCGTCCCACAGCGGATCCGGCATGTCGCCGTCCTGCCCGCCCGTCCTCGCCCGCCGGGCGGTCATCCGCGTCGGGCGCCCGCCGGGGCCAGGTCTGCGATGATCCGGACCGCCTCGGCGATCTGCCCGTCGGTGAGGTCGCCGCGGGCGGTCAGGCGCAGGCGGGAGATGCCGTCCGGGACGGACGGGGGGCGGAAGCAGCCGACGGCGAGGCCGGCGCGGCGGCAGTCGGCGGCCCAGGCGACGGCGGCCTCGGGGCCCGGGGCGCGGACCGACACCACGGCGGCGTCCGGGTCGCAGGCGTGCAGGCCGGCGGCGGTGAGCTGCCGGGCGAGGGTGCGGGCCACCTCGCGGGCGCGCTCGGCCCGGGCGGGTTCGGCGCGCAGCAGCCGCAGGGCGGCGAGGGCGGCGCCGGCGGCGGCCGGGGCGAGGCCGGTGTCGAAGATGAAGGTGCGGGCGGTCTCGGTGAGGTGGCGGATCACCCGGCGCGGCCCGAGGACGGCGCCGCCCTGGGAGCCGAGGGACTTGGAGAGCGTCACGGTGGCGACGGTGTCCGGCCGCCCGGCGAGCCCGGCGGCGGCGAGGGCGCCGGTGCCGCCGGGGCCGAGCACGCCCAGCCCGTGCGCGTCGTCCACCAGCAGGGCCGCCGCGTGTGCGCGGACGGCCTCGGACAGCGCGGCCAGCGGGGCGGCGTCGCCGTCGACCGAGAACACCGAGTCGGTGACCACCAGCGCCCGGCGCCGGGCCCGGCCGGCGAGCACCTCGGCCACGGCCGCCGGGTCGCTGTGCGGGGCGCGGTGGACGTCGGAGCGGGAGAGCCGGCAGCCGTCGATCAGCGAGGCGTGGTTGTAGGCGTCGGACACGATCAGGGTGTCCGGGTCGGTGAGCGCGGTGAGCGCGGCCAGGTTGGCGGTGTAGCCGGAGGAGAACACCAGCGCCGCCTCGGCTCCGTAGAAGTCGGCCAGCTCCTCCTCCAGTTCGGTGTGCAGCGCGGTCGTCCCGGTCACCAGCCGCGAGCCCGTCGACCCGCCGCCCCAGCGCAGTGCCGCCTCCGCGGCCGCCTGCGTCACCACCGGGTGTCTGGTCAGCCCGAGGTAGTCGTTCCCCGCAAGGTCCAGCACCGGGTCCTCCGCCGGCCGGCTGCGCAGCGTCCGGGTCAGCCCGGCGTCGGCCCGCAGCGCGGCGGCCTCGTCGAGCCAGTCGAAGACGGCCTCGGGGGCGAGGACGGAGGGACGCGGTTCGGAGGCGAGGGGCTGGCTCATGCCCGGCACTGTCGCACGCCGTCCGAAGCGGGATCAATGTGCCGCTCGGCACATGATCGGCAGGTGTTCGGCTCGCCGGGCCGGACGGTCTCCGCGCGAGGGGGCCGCCCGCCGGGCGCCGGGCTTTGCCCGGGGTGGCGGCGAGCAGGCAAGATAGCCGGGTGACCCTCCTTGATCTGATGCCGAAGCCCGCCACGCCCGACGCGCTGTACGAGACGTTCGCCGCCTGGGCGGAGGAGCGGGGGATCACGCTGTACCCGGCGCAGGAGGAGGCGCTGATCGAGCTGGTCTCGGGGAACAACGTGATCCTGGCGACGCCGACCGGGTCGGGCAAGAGCCTGGTGGCGGCCGGGGCGCACTTCGCGGCGCTGGCGGAGGGGCAGCGGACCTTCTACACCGCGCCGATCAAGGCGCTGGTCTCGGAGAAGTTCTTCGACCTGGTGAAGATGTTCGGCACCGAGCAGGTCGGCATGATGACCGGCGACGCGAGCGTGAACCCGACCGCGCCGATCATCTGCTGCACCGCCGAGGTGCTCGCCCAGATCGCGCTGCGCGACGGCGCCCGGGCGGACATCGGCCAGGTGGTCATGGACGAGTTCCACTTCTACGCCGAGCCGGACCGCGGCTGGGCCTGGCAGATCCCGCTGCTGGAGCTGCCGCAGGCGCAGTTCCTGCTGATGTCGGCAACGCTGGGCGACGTCCGCCGCTTCGAGGAGGACCTGACCCGCCGGACCGGCCGTCCGACGACGGTGGTCCGCAACGCGACCCGCCCGGTCCCGCTGTTCTACGACTACCGCCGCACCAGCATGCACGACACGCTGGAGGAGCTGCTGCAGACCGGCCAGGCGCCGGTCTACGTCGTGCACTTCACGCAGAAGGAGGCGGTGGAGCGGGCCCAGTCGCTGATGAGCATCAACATGTGCTCGAAGGCGGAGAAGGAGGCCATCGCCGACCTGATCGGCAACTTCCGCTTCACCACCAAGTTCGGCCGCAACCTGTCCCGGTTCGTGCGCCACGGCATCGGCGTGCACCACGCCGGCATGCTGCCGAAGTACCGCCGGCTGGTCGAACGCCTCGCCCAGGCCGGCCTGTTGAAGGTGATCTGCGGGACGGACACGCTCGGCGTCGGCGTCAACGTGCCGATCCGCACGGTGCTGTTCACGGCCCTGTCCAAGTACGACGGACAGCGCGTGCGTATCCTGCGCGCCCGTGAGTTCCACCAGATCGCCGGTCGCGCGGGCCGGGCCGGCTTCGACACCGTCGGCCAGGTGGTGGCGCAGGCGCCGGAGCACGTGATCGAGAACGACAAGGCGATCGCGAAGGCCGGGGACGACCCGAAGAAGAAGCGCAAGGTGGTGCGCAAGAAGGCGCCGGAGGGCTTCGTCGGCTGGACCGAGGAGACCTTCGAGAAGCTGATCGGCGCCGACCCGGAGCCGCTGGTCTCCCGGTTCAAGGTGAGCCACGCGATGCTGCTGTCGGTGATCGGCCGCCCGGGCAACGCCTTCGAGGCGATGCGCAAGCTGCTCACCGACAACCACGAGGACAAGGCCGCGCAGCGCCGGCACATCCGCACCGCGATCGCCATCTACCGTTCGCTGCTGGAGGGCGGCGTGGTGGAGCGGCTGCCGGAGCCGGACGCCGAGGGCCGGATCGTGCGCCTCACGCTGGACCTCCAGGAGAACTTCGCGCTCAACCAGCCGCTGTCGACCTTCGCGCTGGCCGCCTTCGAACTCCTCGACCCGACCTCGCCCTCGTACGCGATGGACGTGATCTCGGTCGTCGAGGCGACCCTCGACGACCCGCGCCAGATCCTCGCCGCGCAGCAGAACAAGGCGCGCGGCGAGGCCGTCGGCGAGATGAAGCGGGACGGCATCGAGTACGAGGAGCGGATGGAGCGGCTCCAGGAGATCACCTACCCGAAGCCGCTGGAGGAGCTGCTCACCCACGCGTACGAGGTGTACCGCCGGGCGCACCCGTGGATCGGCGACCACCAGCTGCAGCCGAAGTCCGTGGTCCGCGACCTGTACGAGCGGGCGATGACCTTCTCGGACTACGTCGGCTTCTACGAGCTGGCCCGCACCGAGGGCATTGTGCTGCGCTACCTGGCGGGTGCCTTCAAGGCGCTGGAGCAGACCGTCCCCGAGGACGTGAAGACCGACGACCTGAAGGACGTCATCGCCTGGCTCGGCGAGCTGGTCCGCCAGGTCGACTCCAGCCTGCTGGACGAGTGGGAGCAGCTGGCCAACCCGACGGAGCCGCAGGCCGCCGAGGTGCGGCTGGACGACAAGCCGGCGCCGGTCACGGCCAACGCGCGGGCCTTCCGGGTGCTGGTGCGCAACGAGATGTTCCGCCGGGTCGAGCTGTGTGCGCTGGAGCACTACGAGGAGCTCGCCGAGCTGGACGGCGAGTACGGCTGGGACGCGGACCGCTGGGCGGACGCCATGGACGGGTACTGGGAGGAGTACGACGACCTCGGTACCGGCCCGGACGCGCGCGGCCCGAAGATGCTCATCATCGAGGAGGAGGACTCCGCCTGGCGGGTCCGGCAGATCTTCGACGACCCCGAGGGCGACCACGACTGGGGCATCAGCGCCGAGGTGGACCTGTACGGCTCGGACGAGGAGGGCCGGGCGGTGGTGCGGGTGACCGCGGTGGACCGGCTCGGCGGCTGACGGCTCGTCACAACGCCCGAGGGGGACCGGCGTTGCCGGGCCCCCTCGCGGCGTTCAGCCTCGGGCGTTCATCCCTGCGCGCCCCGTCACATCCACATGACCCGTCACATCCACATGAACTGCGAGCCCGCCGCGTAGGAGATCGCGCGGGTGGCCTCGTCCAGGGTCTGCTCGGTGCTGGGCGCAGGTGTTCCGGTCGGCGTCGGGGCCCCGCCGCTGGGCGCGCCCGGCGCACCCGTGGCGCTCGCGCCGCCCGGGGTGGCGGCCGGAGCACCGGGGGTGCCCGTGGCGGAGGCGGCCGGCCGGCCGTCGCCGGTCCGCGAACTGGTGACCGTCACGTAGTGCCCGACCGTCTCGACCCTCGGTTCGCCGCCCGTCTTGGCGCCGGGGGGCTGCGCCGGGGCGGTGCTGGCGTCGGCGAGGATGAAGGAGACCGATCCCGGCTTGCCCCGCAGGGCTTCGGCGGCCTTGGCGGCGGAGACCTGGTCCGGGAAGCGCAGCAGGGTGACGCTGCTGAGCACCGGGCGGTCCTGGCCGCTGAAGCTGACGCTCAGGTACGACTGGCAGCCGCTGTCCTTCAGCGGGTCCTGGGCGCGGTCCTGGAGCACCTCGGCGCAGTTCTCGCCCTGCCGGGCGCCGTTGCGCCGCGCCTTGTAGGTGCCGACCTCGACCGGGCGCTGGGCCGGGAAGTAGTTGTCGACGTTGAGGCTCTCGGAGTCGGTGCGCGGCGGAGCGGCGCCGACCACCGGCGGGGTCTTGGAGGAGTCCTTGGTGGACGGGCCGAGTCCGGGTATGTAGTCGCCGGGCATCGGGCGGGTGATGATCCACCCGCCGGCCACGACCACACCGGCCACGACGACCCAGCCCGCCGCCCGACGGCCGCTCAGCCGCCGGCCCCGCCTGCGGTCGGTGCCCTGGCCGATGCCGTCGTCGGCGCCCCCGCCGGTCCGCTGTCCTGCCCGGCCGTCCTGGCCCTCTCCCGGAGTCGGGGTGCGCTCCCCCTGCGTGGTCATGGCGCAGATTCTAAGCATCCCGGGGGTGGCCTGGATCACGGGGTCGGCAGTTGTGGATCATCGTCCGCGCGGGGCCGCGCGCCCCCTCGGCCCGCCACGACGGCTACCCGCCAGTAACCTTCACTCCGGGTTCACGTCAAGCTCGTGACCAGCGGCGGAGCCGTGAGCTTCGACACTGTGGCAATCGGCACATCCTCGCACCGATCTTCTGGCGGGTTTGCTCTGGCGCCGCTCGATCACGAACAGGCAGGATCGCCCCATGGATCTGCTCGATACCCTCACCGCCAAGGGCCTGCGCGGCGAAGTCCCGACCCGCGAGGAGGCCCTGGCCGTCCTCGCCACCACCGACGACGAGCTGCTCGACGTGGTCGCCGCGGCCGGCAAGGTGCGCCGCCGCTGGTTCGGCCGCCGGGTCAAGCTCAACTACCTGGTGAACCTCAAGAGCGGGCTCTGCCCGGAGGACTGCTCGTACTGCTCGCAGCGGCTCGGGTCCAAGGCCGAGATCCTCAAGTACACCTGGCTCAAGCCGGACCAGGCCGCCGACGCCGCCCGGGCCGGCGTGGCCGGCGGCGCCAAGCGGGTCTGCCTGGTCGCCAGCGGCCGCGGCCCGACGGACCGCGACATCGACCGGGTCACCGACACCATGGCCGCCATCAAGGAGGCCGACCCCGCGGTCGAGATCTGCGTCTGCCTCGGCCTGCTCTCCGACAACCAGGCGGAGCGCCTCAAGGCGGCCGGCGCCGACGCCTACAACCACAACCTCAACACCTCCGAGAACACCTACGGGGCCATCACCAAGACCCACACCTACGCGGACCGGGTCGACACCGTGCAGAAGGCGCACGGCGCGGGCCTGTCCGCCTGCTCCGGCCTGATCGCGGGCATGGGCGAGACCGACGAGGACCTGGTCGACGTGGTGTTCGCGCTGCGCGAGCTCGGCTCGGACTCCGTCCCGGTCAACTTCCTGATCCCCTTCGAGGGCACCCCGCTCGCCAAGGAGTGGAACCTCACCCCGCAGCGCTGCCTGCGCATCCTCGCGATGGTCCGCTTCGTCAACCCGGACACCGAGGTGCGGATCGCCGGCGGCCGCGAGGTGCACCTGCGCACCATGCAGCCGCTCGGCCTGCACATCGCCAACTCCATCTTCCTCGGCGACTACCTGACCAGCGAGGGCCAGGCCGGCCAGGCCGACCTCGACATGATCAAGGACGCCGGCTTCGAGGTCGAGGGCGCCGGCGAGGCCACCCTGCCGCGCCACCGCGCCGACATCGCCGAGGCCGCCCAGGCCGGCGGCGGCTGCGGCACCGCGGCCTCGGCCTGCGGCAGCGGCGGCGGCTGCGGCCCCTGCGGCGGGCACTCCCACGCCCCGGCGCAGGCCGCCACCGACGCCCCGGCGGCGGAGGAACCGGAGGACGAGCTCCGCAGCGACCTCGTCAAGGTCCGCCGCCGCGGCGCCGGCACCGAACTCGCGCCCAACGCCTGACCCTCCGGAGACCCCTCATGCCCCCGCTGTCCGCGGACACGCTGCTCACCCTCGACCGCGCCCACGTCTGGCACCCGTACGGGCCGATGCCCGGCACCGTCACCCCGTACGTGGTCGAGTCCGCATCGGGCGTACGGCTGCGCCTGGCCGAACCCGTCGCGGGCGGCCGGCGCGAGCTGGTCGACGGGATGTCGTCCTGGTGGGCGGCGATCCACGGCTACCGGCACCCGGTGCTGGACGAGGCCGTGCGCGAGCAGCTGGGGCGGATGAGTCACGTGATGTTCGGCGGGCTCACCCACGAGCCCGCCGTCCGGCTGGCGGCCAGGCTGGTCGAGATCACCCCGGAGCCGCTGCAGCACGTCTTCCTCGCCGATTCGGGCTCGGTCTCGGTCGAGGTCGCGATGAAGATGTGCCTGCAGTACTGGCAGTCCGTCGGGCGGCCCGGCAAGCGCCGGCTGCTCACCTGGCGCGGCGGCTACCACGGCGACACCTTCCACCCGATGTCGGTCTGCGACCCGGACGGCGGGATGCACCACCTGTGGGGCGGGGTGCTGCCCGGGCAGCTCTTCGCACCGCAGCCCCCGGCCGGCTTCGACGCCCCGCTCGACGCCGGATACGCCGCGCAGTTCGAGGAGTTGATGGCGCGTCACGCCGACGAGCTGGCCGCCGTCATCGTCGAACCGGTCGTCCAGGGCGCGGGCGGCATGCAGTTCCACTCCCCCGCGTACCTGCGGATGCTGCGCGAACTCTGCGACCGCTACGGGGTGTTGCTCGTCTTCGACGAGATCGCCACCGGATTCGGCCGCAGCGGCGCCCTGTTCGCCGCCGACCACGCGGGCGTCTCACCGGACGTCATGTGCCTCGGCAAGGCGCTCACCGGCGGGTACCTGACGCTCGCCGCCGCGCTGTGCACCGGCGAGATCGCGGACGGGATCAGCCGCGGCGAGATGCCGGTGCTCGCCCACGGCCCGACCTTCATGGGCAACCCGCTGGCCTGCGCGGCCGCCAACGCCTCGCTCGACCTGCTGCTCGGGCAGGACTGGGCGCTGGAGGTCAAGCGGATCGAGGACGGGCTGCGGGACGGCCTCGCGGCCGCCGCGGACGTGCCCGGCGTGCACGACGTACGGGTCCGAGGCGCCATCGGCGTCGTGCAGTTGGACCACCCGGTGGACGTCGCCGCGGCGACCGAGGCGGCCGCGCGGGAAGGCGTCTGGCTGCGCCCCTTCCGGGACCTGATCTACACGATGCCCCCCTACGTGACGGAGGACGAGGACGTGGCACGCATCGCGGCCGCCGTGACCGCCGCGGCGGTGGCGGGATGAGCGCGCAGGACGGCGGCATGACCGCGCAGGACGGCGACACGGGAACGCAGGACCGCGGGACGAGCACGCGCGTCCTCTTCGTGACCGGCACGAACACGGACGTCGGCAAGACCGTCGCCACCGCGGCCGTCGCCTCGGCGGCGCTGCAGGCCGGGCTGAAGGTCGCCGTGCTCAAGCCCGGCCAGACCGGTGTGACCGACGACGAACCGGGCGACGCCGCCGAAGTCCGGCGCCTGGCAGGCGAACTGACGTACCGCGAGCTCGTCCGCTACCCCGAGCCGCTGGCCCCCGACACCGCCGCCCGGCGGGCCGGGATGCCCTGCCTCTCCCCCGCCGAGGTGGTGGCCGAGGTCGCCGACCTCGCCGCCACCCACGACCTGGTGCTGGTCGAGGGCGCGGGCGGCCTGCTGGTCCGCTACGACGACGAGGGCCGGACCCTCGCCGACCAGGCCCGCGCCGTCCTCGACGCCGGACTGCCGGCCGAGGTGCTGCTGGTGGCCTCCGCCGGCCTCGGCACGCTCAACATCGTCGCCCTCACGGCGGAGGCCCTGGCGGCGCGCGAACTCCCGCTCGCGGGCGTGCTCATCGGCTCCTGGCCCGCGGACGCCGGCCTCGCCGAACGCTGCAACCTCGCCGACCTGCCGCGCTCGGCCGGCGCCCCGCTGCTCGGTGCCCTGCCCGAACGCGCGGGCACCGCCGACGACTTCGCAGGCCTCGCGCTCGCCTCCCTGGCCCCCGAGCTGGGCGGAACCTGGGACGCGGAGCACTTCGCGGACGCCCATCGCGCGGAACGGGCCCGGCTTCGCTCGAAGGTGTGATCTCTGCGCCCGAACCATGGGAACGGGCGCTACGGGCTGCATACCGTTCCTTCCATGACAGACGGGCTCACCGTAGACGAGGCCCTGCGGGCCTTGGCCGCCCTGGAGGCGGCGTGGAAGGACGACGAGGAGGCGCTGTCCGCCCTGGCGGCGGGCAGCGCCGGTGAACAGCCGCTCCCGGCGCTGGTCGCCGCGTACGGCGAGCATGCGATGGACACGCTCATGGCGTTGGCCTTCGGGCTGCGCTCGACCATGAGCGACGAGGAGCTCGCCGAGATCTCGGACGCGGTCAGCTCCAACATCGGCGCCCGGATGAGCGCGCTGCTCACCCAGACGCTCAAGGCCTGGGGCACCCTCGCCGCACCCGACGACCTCTCCGTCACCAAGATCATCGCCCACACCGTGATCGACGCGATGAGGGCCGTCACCGAGGACCCCACCAAGACCGAAGTCCTGCCGCTGCTGGCCACTTTCCGCACCTACGCCCTCAGCGACACCTGAGGACCGTAGGATTCGGCGCGGGCTCCGAGCCTCCCCCTCGGCCGGCTCAGGACGCCATCGGCAGGCCGACAGGTGATGGTCGGTGAGCGCATCGGGTATCCGCAGACCGACATCGTGGCGACGACACGGGTCGCTCGGCGACGATGCCACTGTGCGGGGACGGGTGCGGCCTCCCGAGCGGGCAGCGCTGCGCCTTCAGGCTCCCCGGGCGCTTGTCCGGCCGGCCCGGCCGGCCCCGTCGAGGAGGCTCTGGACCCGCTCGGCGACGATCCCTGGCCGCTCGGCCTGGATGAGGTGGCCGGAGTCCACGGTTTCGAACCGGCCGTCGGGCAGCGAACCGACCCAGCGCCGCCGGTGCTCGGTCAGCGCGGCGTGGTGCCGGCCCCGGCCCTTCTGGGGACGGGCGGCCGAGAGGAGGATGGTCGGGCACGTCGGCGGGGCGGGTGGCTCGGCGCGGAAGCGGGGAATGGCCTCGGCCACGGCCTTGATCTCCTTCCGCGTCTGCGCGATGCCCGTTGGGACGAAGTCCTCGGCGAGCATGGCCGCGTAGGTGTCCGCCGGGAAGAGGCGCCGGAGCTCCCCGCTCGCCAACCGGGCCAGCAGACGGGAGCGGCACAGTGCCTGCGTCACACCCAGGGACCGGTCGACCTTCACCGCGGTCCGGTCGAAGGTGTCGTAGACGGGCGCGCTCTCCGCCGCCGGATCGAGCAGGAGCAGCCCCCGCAGCCGCGGCCCCAGCCGATTCACGGCGCGGCGGGCGACCAACCCGCCCATGCTGTGCGCGACCAGCACGAAGCCTCCCGGGACGACCGTCTCGACCAACGCGGCCAGGTCCGCGGCCAGGTCGTCGATGCTCAGCCGGGTCGCCGTTCGGCCGCTGCGGCCGAAGCCGGCGCGGTCGTAGCCGATCAGTCTCGCCCGGTCCGCCAGCAGTGCGACCACCGGGTCCCAACAGGTGCGCCCCATGCCTCCGCCCGCCTCGAAGACCACCCAGTCCGTTCCGCTGCCGGATTCCTCCACGTAGAGGGTCCGGCCGTTCACCTGTACCGCCCGCCCTGCCGCCTGACGCATGCCCCCTCCAAGGCTCATCATTTCCACTTTCGATAATAGTATTGAGTATGGAATTGTGAAGCCCGTGGACACCACCGAACTTCTTCTCCACCCGGTGCGCCTGCGCGTGGTGCACGCACTCGCCGGCGACCGGGAGCTGACCACCGCGCAGTTGTGCGAGCGCATGCCGGACGTGCCGAAGGTGACCATGTACCGGCACGTCGCCCTACTGGCCGGGGCGGGCTTCCTGGAAGTGACCGGAGAACGACGGGTGCGCGGCACCGTCGAGCGGCACTACCGGCTACGCCAGGACCGCCCGGTCGTCGACGACGACGCCGCCACCGCGATGACGCCGGATGACCACCGCCGGGGCTTCGCGGCCGCCATGGCCGTGCTCATCGCGGAGTTCAACGCCTACCTCGACCGTGACGACGCCGACCCGGTTGCCGACGCGGTCTCCTACCGTCAGGGCACGCTCTGGCTCAGCCAGGACGAACTCGCGGAGATGACGGCTCAGTTGCGCGCGGTGCTGGGCCCTCGGCTCGCCAACCGGCCGGCACCGGGCCGCGCGCCCTACCTGCTCAGCCCCGTCCACTTCCCGGTCGGTCCACGATTGCCCGACGACCGCCCCCAGGGACATTCACAGGTGCCGTAGGGCTGCGCACGTGAACTCCCGTGGTGTGTGGTCGCGCTGAACCGGGGCGCACGGTCAAGGGGTGCGCGGTGCGGCCCTGGTCGCCGCCGTCCCCCCCACGGTTCTGATGCGGCGTGGGCTTCGAGCGGCCTCGAAGCCCACGTCCTCACCTGCCCGGCGGCGTCGCAGCGACCGGAGCGTGGCCCCAGAACGAGCGGTAGAGCAGCATGCCCGCCGTACCGACCACGCCGACCGGCAGCCCCAGCGCCCACGGGATCAGCACGGCCTTCCACCCCACCTGCGCCGGGAAGGCCACCGTGGCGGGCTTCTGCGGGTTGACGAGCACGGTCCGCACCGAGCCCGTAACGAGCCCGGTCGGCACGCCGCCGGCCAGGTCGCGGTCGGGCGTGACCTCCCGGCCGTCGGCCAGCGCGAGCACGATCCTGCCCGGCCGCTCCCCCATCGGGCCGTTGTACTCCGCCGTCACCACCGTGGCCTGCACCCGTTCGGCATCGGCGTAGCGGAAGTGGTAGCGCGCCTGGGCCCCGACCGCCACCAGGCTCAGCAGGATGAAGCCGCCGAAGACGACGAGCCCGATGACCAACGCCGTTCTGTTGTACAGCGGCATTCCGGACGCTTTCCGCGCCATGATCCCCCCAGTTGCTCGGCCAGAGCATAGACCTCCCGTGCGGCAGGTCGTCCAGGGGTGGGCTCACATCCACCCGGCGACGAACGCGAATCCGCCCGTCGAGGCGGCGAGGAAGACGAGGGCGAACACCAGGCCGCGCGCCGCGGCGGGGACGTCCTCGGGGACCAGCAGGAAAGCGAAGCCGGCGATCACGAGGGAGCCGACGGTGACGAGGCCGGCGGCGACTACGGGCGCATACCTCTGCGGAGGACGACGACCAGCTGCTCGATGACGTCCGGCCGGGCGGCCCCGAGGTCGATCAGGATGACGCCGGTGGCCTTGGCCGAGCGCCAGTCGATGGCGAGGGACGGGAGTTTGACGGCGGCGGCGCTCAGGACGGCCTGGAGGTCGTCGAGAATGTCGGCCGCGGCGCGACGGTCCTCGGCCGTGATCTTGTCGATCATGCTGCTCATGGGGCATCTCACTGTTCGGTGTTCGTGAGCCAACGGGGTTCGGTGTCCCACTCGATGCCGCCGCCGAGGGGACGGAGGAAGGCGAGGCCGTGCTGCCAGCCCATGAAGGCGGCCCAGCGGCCGGAGCGGACGTCGAAGACCCGCTCGCCGACGGAGGACGGGCGGTAGGGGGAGGAGGGCGGCGCCACCCGTCGAACGGGCGGCGCCGCCGGGGCGATGGGTTGGGGGGTCGATCGAGCCTCGGGGACGGAATCGCCGCACTGGGGGCAGAGGCAGGACGGGAAGTTCCGCCGCAGGATCAGGCTTTCGCCAGATTGAGTGTTCGTCATATCCACCGACTAGTTCCTCTCTGTTGCCAACTCCTCACCAAGAGTGGCCAAGCGTAGCTAGCATCGGAAGGGCTTTTCTTTGACAGCGCATGTTGTGGAATCGAGTGATCACCATGCCCCAGCGGGAACTTGACCCGACCATCTCCCCGAACAAGGTCATCGGCGTCCAGCTGCGCCGCTTCCGCAAGGCGAGGGGGCTCACCCAGGTCGAACTCGGAGAGCTCATCAACTACAGCGACTCCCTGATCTCCCTGATCGAGACCGGCGCGCGTCCCGCTCCCCTGAACCTCCTCCGCCGGGCCGACAAGGTGCTCGACACCTGCGGGGCACTTGAACTCCTGTACTGGAGCACGAAGAGCACCACTCTGATCGGCGGATTCCTCGCCTACATCGAGTACGAGACCAAGGCGACCGCCTTCAAGATCTTCGAACTGAACGTCGTCCCTGGGCTGTTGCAGACCCGAAACTACGCCTCCGCGCTCATCACCGCCGCGGCCCAACGTGGCGAGATCCCGGAGGACAGGGCCATCGAACGCCTGAATGTCCGCATGGCCAGGCAGGCCATTCTGTACCGCGAACCATCTCCCTCCATCCACATCGTCATGGACGAGAGCTGCTTGCGGCCTGTTGGCAGCCCCTTCGTCATGGCCGAGCAGCTTCGTCGGCTGGAGAGCGTGGCCGACCTTCCGCACGTGACGCTGCAGATCGCGCCATTCAGTCTCGGCGAACACGTCCCGACGACCATGCAGTTCACACTGCTGACCAGCCCGGACGAGAAGTGGATGGCCTATCTCGAAACCATCCAACGAGGGTACGTCGAGCGCGACGACGAAGAGCAGATCCGCTCCCTCGCAAGGACATACGATTGGCTGCAGGCCCAAGCCCTGTCATGTGAGGACTCGTTGTCCCTCATCCGCACCCGTCTCAAGGAGTTCCACGCCATGTTCCCCATCTCGGCCGTCAAGCCCACCTCCTGGCTCAAGTCCTCCTACAGCAACGGCGGTGGCCAGTGTGTAGAGGTCGCGCCCGGCGTTCCGGGTGTCCTCCCCGTCCGTGACAGCAAGGACCCCGAGGGCCCGCAGCTCACCTTCGGCGCGAACGCCTGGCAGTCGTTCATCGCCGGCGTCAAGGCCGGGGACTTCGGCACCGTCTGATTCGCATCAACTGTCCCTCGGGGGGAATGCCTTGCCGTTAGTCGGTGATCCGAATCCGCTCAGCTTCGCGCTGCTCGGGCCGCTGCGGGTGCAGCGGGCCGCCACTGCCCTCGAACTGGGTGCGCCCCGGCAGCGGTCCGTCCTGGTCGCCCTCCTCCTCCGGCCGGACTCCGTCGTCACCGTCGACGAACTGGTCGACGAACTATGGGGCGACCATCCGCCCGGTTCACCCGTCGTCGCCCTGCGCTCCTACGTCTCCCAACTGCGGAAGCTGCTGGAGCCGTCCCGCGACACCCCCACCGTCCTCCTCTCCCAAGCCGGTGGGTACCGTCTTGCCGTCGCACCGGACCAGATCGACCTCTGGCGGGCCAGGCACCTCCACGAGTTGGCCGGCCGGTGCTCCGCCGGCCAGCCCGACCACGCCCGCGCCCTCCTCTCCGAGGCTCTCTCGCTCTGGCACGGCGACCCGCTCGCCGGCCTGCCGGGCCCCTTCATCGACCGCGAGCGGGAACGTCTCGCCGAGCTCCGTCTCACCCTCCTGGAAGAGCGCCTCGCCCTCGACGTCACCCTCGACGTCACCCCGGCCGCCGACCCCTCCGACTACCTCCCGGAGTTGGAGGCGCTGGCCGCCGGCCACCCGTTCCGCGAGCGCCTGCAAGCGCTCCTCATCCGAGCGCTGCACCGCCGGGGCCGTACGCCGGAGGCCCGGGCCGTCTACGACGCCCTGCACGCGCGACTGGTCGAACACCTGGGGATCGAGCCGGGTCCCGAACTCGCCTCCCTGCGCCGCGAACTGACCGACCCGGACCAACTCCCCCCGGCCCTCCCGCACTTCACCGGCCGATGGCACCACGTCACCGACATCACCCGAGCGCTGACCGACCACCCCGGCCCCGGCCTGCGCCTGGTGACCGTCACCGGCATGGCCGGCGTCGGGAAGACGGCCCTCGCCGTCCGTGCCGCCCACGCCCTCCGCCCCGGCTTCCCCGACGGCCGCCTCCACGCGGACCTGCGGGGCGCCGACCTGGTGCCCGCCAGCGCGTCCGACATCCTGGCCGACTTCCTGACCACCCTGGGCATCCGGCCCGCCGCCGTCCCCAAGGACCTCCCTGGCAGGTCGGCGCTCTTCCGTACGGCCAGCGCCGGCAAGCGCCTGCTCATCGTCCTCGACAACGCCCGCGATGACGCCCAGATCCAGCCGCTCCTGCCCGGTTCGCCCGACTGCGCGGTGATCGTCACCAGCCGCACGGTGCTCTACAGCGTGCCGTCGGTCCTGCACGTCGCACTGGACGTGTTCAGCGAGGACGAGGCGATCGGGCTGCTGGACTCCGTCATCGGCACGGCCCGCCGGTCCGCCCAGCGCGCCGACGCCGGGGTGCTGGTCGAGGCGTGCGGCCGCCTACCCCTCGCCGTACGGATCGCGGCCGCCCGGCTCGCCGCGACCCCGGACCAGCCGATCGGCGATCTCGTCGCCCGCCTGGCCGACGACCGCGAGGGCATCACCGCGCTGCGCACCCGCGACGTCGCCATCGAGCAGGTCTTCGAGCTCAGCTACCGGCTGCTCGAACCGGCCCTCGCGACGGCGTTCCGGATGCTCTCCTGGATCGAGCCGGACATCGGACTGGCGTCGGCCGCCGCCGTCCTGGGCCTCACCGAGGACCAGGCGGAGCACCTCGCGGAAGCGCTGGTGGACCAGGCGCTGCTGGAGTCGATCGGCGCCGGGCGCTACCGCTACCACGACCTGGTGCGCGCCTTCGCCCGCCGGACGTCCCTGCGCCTCGACACGGCCGAACGAACCACCGCCCACCGGCGGCTGCTGGCCCTGCTGCTCGGTGCAGCCCGTACGGCCTTCGCGCTCGCCGTCCCTGGCGACCCGGTGGCCGACGTCTTCGGCGAGCCGCTACCGCTGCCCGCCGCACCGGGCCCGGTCTTCGCCGACCTGGCGCACGCCCGCCGGTGGGCGCGCGCCGAGACTCCGAGCGCGGTGGCACTCGCCGCGGCCGTCGCGACGGGCGACCCCGGAGCCGCGGACGAGCTCCGGTCCGCCTCCGAACTCCACTCTGCCGACGAACTCCGCTCCGCCATCGACCTGTTGATCGCCCTCAGCCCGCTCGGTCTCGGCGCCTTCGGCGGCCGGGCGGAGGAGGCGGCCCGGCTCCTCGTCACCGCCGCCGTGGCCTGGGGCGACCGTGCCGCGGAGGGCCGTTCCCGCTTCCTGCTCGGCACGATCCTGCTGGCCCGGGCCCGGCTCGACGAGGCCGGCGTCGAGGCCCGGCTGGCGGCCCGGGCCTGCCACGACGCGGCGGATCCGGCGGTGCTCCGGCAGGCCCTGAACGACCTGGGCCTCATCGCGCAGGCCGAGGGCCGGCACGACGAGGCGATCACCGCCTTCGACGAGGCGGCAGCGCTCGCCCGGCGCCTCGGGCACCGCTCCGGCGAGGTGGCGAGCACCGCGAACGCGGCGCTGTCCCGGATCCGCAGCGGTCACGCGGCCGCGGCGGTGGAGACCTGCCACCGGCTCCTCGCCGAGCCGGCCGACGGGGCCGACGGGGCCGCCGATGCCGCGATGGCCGCGTACGTGCACTACGTCCTCGGCCTGGCTCACCAGGTGCTGGGCCGGCTGGACGACGCCGCCGCGCAGCTGCGGTGCTGCATCGACCGTGCGAACCCCGCCGGGGACCTGGACCGCGAGTCGGCGGCCCGCAGCCGACTCGCGGACGTCCTGCGCCTGCTCGGACGGGTCGACGAGGCCGTGCACGAGGCGCAGCGAGCGCTGGGCCTCGCAACGCAGGGTGGGCGACAGCGCGAACGCGCTCTCGCCCACTTGGTGCTGGCCCATGCGATGACCGCCCGCGGCGACCACCTCGACGCGCGGACTCACGAGGAGCAGGCGCACCTGCTGCTCAGTCGGCTGAGCGCGCCGGAGTCCGCCGCCGCCACGTCGCTGCTGACCGGGCTGGCCACCGCCGACGGCGCCCTCACGGCTTCGGAGTGACGGTCGGCGTGACGGTCGGGGCGACGACGAGACCGGTCCCGTTCCAGGCGACCTTGCTCGCCAGGCACTGCACGTCGTCGTCCGGCCCGCCGCAGAGCTGCGCGGCCGGGGCGGTCGACCCGGCCGGAGCCGTCGACCCGGCCGGTGAGCCGTGCCGCACCGGCCCTCCCGCACCGACGGCGAGGGCACCCACGACCGACACCAGGACCGCCGCACCGGCAACGGCCGCGCGGACGACAATCTTTCCAGGCACTGCTGACGCTCCCTACTCGCGTGTGATCAAGCGTCCGCACGCTCGCAGGGTCCGGTAGACAGCCGATCAACGCAGCGGCCCCCGCCCGGCCTCAGCCGGCCCCCGCGACCCGGAACGGACCGGAGTTCCAGTGGAGGCTGGCCGGGCCGCCGGTGGGCCAGTCGTGGTCCAGGCGGCGGCGGTCGCGGCCGAGCGCGCCCAGGTCGAGGGGGCGCAGCGTGCCGACGGTCAGGCCGGTGGCCTCGGCGGCGGTCAGCGGCATGACCGTCACGTGCCGGGAGTCGTCACCGCCCATCCAGTCGACGGACTCGGTGAAGATCCAGACGAACCGCTGCGAGCAGCCGCGGCAGCGCCGGACGTCCACGGCGAAGCGTGAACCGTCCACCACGTCGGTCTCGTGCTCGAACCCCTCCCGCTGCCCGCGCCACACCGCCTGCGCGTCCCCGCCGTAGCACTTCACGCAGCCGAACTCCACCATCGGCCTTCTCATCGGTCGACTCCTGTTCCGCCCGTTCCGCGAGGTCCCGTCGCGGCCCATGATGCCCGCCCCGGCGGCGGGCGGCAGGGGCATCCGTGCAACGCCCGGCACCGGTCGCAGGGTTCCGACGGGGCCCGCCGGGGCGAGTCGGCCCTCGGTGACGGCCGGGGAGCTGCGCGGCGAAGGGCGGCGCTCATGGCCCGTACGCAGGGCCGATGCCCCCGCCGGGCCCGCCGGGCGGCTCCACCGGCGCGGTCAGCGCCCACGGCCGCGCACCCGCCGTCGACCGGCTCGACGGGGTCGGCCGAACGACACCCCTGGAGAGGAACAATTCATGCCCCGTTTCCACACCGTTCGTGCGCCCGGTCGGAGGGTGGGACGCCTCGGTTGACGCGCCGCCTCTCTGACGCTCGGGCACTCGGCTCTGACGCTCGGGCACTCAGCGCGCCATGCTCCGGAGCAGCTCCGGCACCCGCTCGCGCAGCTGCGGGTCGGACACCTCCTCGCCCCAGGCGGCGCCCGCGCGATCGGCCAGGGCCCATCTCGTAGTACTGGCTCATGCGGCCCCCCGCTCTCCTCGCCACTCGAATCGGCCCGCGTCGACACCCTCACGGGTGGACCGGCCGTCGCCCACGCGCCCCGGCCGGGGCGGGATCGTCACATCGCCGCTCGGGCGAGGCGGAGCAGACCGGTGCGCATCCGCCGTTCGCCGATCTCCGGCAGGAGCGCCGCGACGTGATCGGCCGCCAGGGGGGCGAGCAGGGCGTGGGCGGTGTGGTCGGGGTCCGGCGTGGCGGCGAGCAGGATCGCCACATGGCGGTGCCAGAACCGGTAGGCCCCGATCCGGTACCGGGCCCCCGGAGTGGCGGTCTCGGACATGCGGACGAGCGCCAGGTGTTCCAGCAGGTAGTCGAGATAGGCGTCGAGGAACGCCGCCAGCCGCTCGTCGGCCGGGGCCCCCGGGCCGAGTGGGGGCGGCCCGGACAGGACCGCCTCCTGCAGCACCCGCTCCCGGGCGTCCAACAGGGCGGCGGCCAACCCCGACTTGTCACCGAACCGGCGGAACAGGGTGCCCTTGCCGACGCCCGCGGCTGCGGCCACCTGATCCATGGACACGGCCTCGACACCGTGCTCGGCGAAGAGCCTGGCGGCCGCCTCCAGCACCGCGGCCCGGTTCCGGGCCGCGTCCGCGCGCTCCTTGGGCGGCGGCGTCCGCAGCAGCTCCAGTGGCATTGCCGAACCGGACTGCAGTCCGCTACTGTCTTGAGTCATAAGAGGACTGTAGTCCGATTCTTTGGAAGGACGTGGCATGACCGCACTCATCACCCGCGACGACCTGGCGACGGCGATCGAGGCCGACACCGTGACCGTCGTCGACACGCTCGGCGGCGAGTACTACGCCCGGCAGCACCTGCCCGGCGCTCTGGCGCTGACCCCGGCCGACGTCGACGTCCGGGCGGCCGCCCTGCTCCCCGACCGCGACGCCGCGATCGTCACCTACTGCTCCAACCCGGCGTGCCCCAACAGCGGACAGGTCGCCGACCGACTCACCCGCCTCGGCTACACCAACGTCCGCAAGTACCGGGAGGGCATCCAGGACTGGGTCGAGGCCGGCCTCCCCACCGAAACCGCCTGACCTCCAGGCACAGGGCGAGGACTCCCCACGGAGTCCTCGCCCTGCCGCACCGACGGACCACCGCATCGGCCACCGACACGAACGCAGCACCGCACGGCCGCCGCCGAGCCGCGCCGCCACGGCTCACGCGGCGGGTGCCGGGGGCGCCGGGTTGTCGAGCAGGAGGTCGTGGCCGACGTCGGTGAGGGTGTGGCGGACCTGCTTGCCCTCGCGCCGGGTGACGATCAGGCCGGCTCCACGCAGGGCGGTGGCGTGGGCGGAGGCGGAGGGCGGGGTGACGCCGAGCAGGCGGGCGAGTTCGGTGGTCGAGCAGGGGCTGCCCGCGATGGCGCGCAGCACGCGGGCCCGGGCGGGGCCGAGGACGGCGGCGAGGCCGTCGGCGGCCGGCGGCCGGGCCGGGGGCTCGGCCGCCGGGGAGCCGACCGGGTGGAGCAGCAGGCTCTGTCGGTCCTGTCCGGCGAGCAGCCCGAGGCCTTGCTGGAGGAAGTAGTTGGGCCGCAGCTCCAGACCCCGACCGTCCAGGTCGAAGGTGCCCTCCAGGTCGGCGAGGGTGCACTCCAGGACGCCCTCGTCCCGCCAGACCGCGTTCGGGTGCAGCGAGCCGAGCACCGCGCCGATGCCGGAGCGGGCGGCGGTGCGGGCACGGGCGGCGATGTCGGCCTCCAGGACGCGGCGGATCTCGGGCCAGTCCGGCGCCAGGCAGGAGCGGAACAGCGCCCAGGCGCCGTCGCTGACCTCACGCATTCCCCGGGAGCCGTCGTCGCGCAACCGGGCCAGGGCGGAGGGGAGTTCGGTCTCGCCCGCGAACACCGCAAGGTCGTCGTCGACGGCCTGTTGCGGCAGGGCGAGGATCGCGTCGAGCTCGTCGGTCAGCTGCCGACGGACGGCGTCGAGGTCCGCCGCCATGAAGCTGGGAACGCCGACCGCGCTCGCGTTGACGAGGTCGAGGAAGCGCCCGGACCGGTGCGGCACATGGCGGCGGACGTCGCGCCACCAGCGCTCGCTGCGCGGCCCGACGCACTGGCGCACGCCCAACTGGGCGGTGCCGGCCATCAGGTGGTCGAGCGGCGAGATGACGAACCGGGTCCTCGCGAGGTCCGCGACCCCGAACCTCAGTGTGATCACGAACCGCCCCCCGGCTCCCCGCCACCGCCGTGACCTGGCGCTTTCCCGACCAGCTCGACCGTCTTGACCATTAGGCCCAGAGGCTAATGCATGGCGACGGCCCGGCCGCGCTTGGCATGCTCTCCCGGTCGGCGCGGCACGGGCTCGCTCCGGCCCCCACCACGAGGGGAGTGGGGGCCGGAGTGCCGGCCGAAGGTTCGGTAAACCGAACGGTCGGGACCGCCCAGCGAACCGGCTCCGCAGCCCTGTCGGTGGTCGCCGGCTCTGTCGGTGATCCTCGGCCCCGCCAGTGGTCGCCGACTCCGTCAGTGGTCGTCGTGGCCCGGCGAGGACCCCAGCGCCGGTCGTGCGCCGGCCGGCAGTGCCGAGTCACCCACTGGCTCACCCACCGGCTCCTCGGCGTCGGCAAGGTGCAGCCGCTGCTCCGCGCGGTACTGCAGCAGGAGCACCGAGCGCACCGGCTCGCCTCCCACGGCGGTGTAGGAGTGCGGCAGCGAGGCGTCGAAGCCGACGTAGTCGCCGGGGCCGAGCTCGACCTCCCGGCGGCCCGCCCGCACGCGCAGCCGACCGGCCTGGACGATGGTGTGCTCGGTGCCGATGTGGCCGCCGGAGATCTGGGTGCCGTCGGTGCGCACCTGCTGGTCGTAGACCTCGAACACCACGTCCCCGGACTCGATCCGGCGCAGCGGGCGCAGGTCGACGCCCCGGCCGCTCAGCACCTCGACGTCGGCCGCCCGCACCACCGTCACCTCGTCGGCGGGCCGCGCCTCCACCAGGTCGGAGATCGGCACGCCGAGCACCCGGGAGAGTCCGAGCACGGTCTCCAGGGTCGGGTTGCCGGCGCCGGCCTCCAGCTGGGACAGCGTCGCCTTGCCGATCCCGGCCCGCCGGGACAGCTCGGACAGCGAGAGCCCGTGCTGCGCCCGCACCCGCTTCAGGTTGGCGGCGAGCACACTCCGGACGGACTCCCCGCCCCCGGCGGCCTCCCCGCCGTGGACGGACCGCCCGCCCCGGACGGATTCCCCCGCGTCGTTCACGCTCGACCTCTTCTCTCCCGGCACTGTTCGATATACCGTACGGGACGCATGCCGACGGACGGGGCAGCGTAGCGGAGCACACCGCATCCACCACCCTCATCAGGAGACCGTAGTGACCGAGCCCGCCGACACCATCAAGTACCGGAAGAACGGCCTGACCCGTGGCGTCACGGACGAACTCGCCGAGAACATGAAGCAGGGCTGGGCCGACACCGAGCGCACCGCGCTGGAGCCGGTCCCGCAGGCCGCGCACACCGCCCGCCGCCGCGCCGAGCTGTCCGCCGCCTTCCCCGGCGAGCTGCTGGTGGTCCCGTCCGGCAACCCCAAGGTGCGGGCCAACGACACCGACTACCCGTTCCGCCCGTCCTCCGACTACGCCTACCTGACCGGCGACCAGTCCCAGGACGCCGTGCTGGTGCTGGAGCCCGCCGGCGCGAGCGGCCACACCGCCGTGCTGTACCTGCGCAACCGCTCGGAGATCGACAACGGCGAGTTCTGGCTGGACACCCACGGCGAGCTGTGGGACGGCCGGCGCAACAGCCTGACCGAGAGCGAGCGGCTGCTCGGCCTGCCCTGCCGGGACGTCCGCACCGTGCACGCCGACCTGCGCGCGGCCACCGGCCCGGTGCGGGTGCTGCGCCGCCACGACGCGGGCGTGGAGGCGGCGCTGGACGGCCGGACGGTCGCCGAGCGGGACGAGGAGTTCGAGACCTTCCTGTCCGGACTGCGCCTGGTGAAGGACGAGTTCGAGATCGCCGAGCTGCGCTTCGCCTGCGCGGCCACCGCCCGCGGCTTCGAGGACGTGGTGCGCGTGCTCGGCACCGACACCGCGACGGCGGAGCGGCTGATCGAGGGCACCTTCTTCGTCCGGGCCCGGGTCGAGGGCAACGACGTCGGGTACGGCACCATCGCCGCGGCCGGGCCGCACGCCACCACCATGCACTGGGTGCGCAACGACGGCCACGCCCGGCCCGGCGACCTCCTGCTGCTCGACGCGGGCGTGGAGACCAACCACCTCTACACCGCCGACATCACCCGCACCCTGCCGGTCAGCGGCCGCTTCACCGACCTGCAGCGCAAGGTCTACGACGCCGTGTTCGCGGCGCAGGAGGCCGGCATCGCCGCGGTGAGGCCGGGCGCGGACTTCCGCGACTTCCACCGTGCCGCCCAGCGCGAGCTCGCCGAACACCTCACCTCCTGGGGCCTGTTCGGCGACCTGACCGCCGACAAGGTGTACGAGCTGGGCCTGCACCGCCGCTTCACGCTGGCCGGCACCGGCCACATGCTGGGCATCGACGTCCACGACTGCGCCCACTCCCTCACCGGGATCCACGTGGACGGCCCGCTGAAGCCGGGCATGGTGCTCACCGTCGAGCCGGGCATCTACTTCCAGCTGAACGACCTGACCGTGCCCGAGGAGTACCGCGGCATCGGCGTGCGGATCGAGGACGACATCCTGGTCACCGAGGACGGCAACGAGAACCTCTCCGCCGCCCTCCCCCGCCGTTCCGACGAGGTCGAGGCCTGGCTGGCGGCCCTGCGCGGCTGACGGCCGTCGTCCCAGCGCGGCCGGGCCCAGACCCGGGTACCGGCCCCGGGGCCCGGCCGCGCTGGGTCAGCCCGCCAGCGGCTTGACCCAGCGGCTCCACTGCGGCTGCGGCCGGTAGCCGGCGGCCTGCCAGGTGCGGTGGCCGAGGGGGTTGTCGTCCAGCACCATGGCGTCGACGCGGCGGCCGCCGAGCTCGGCGAAGCGCTCCTCGGCGGCGGCGATCAGCGCGGCGCCGATGCCCCGGCGGCGGTGTTCGGGGTCGACGGCGAGGCGGTAGAGGTGGCAGCGCCAGCCGTCCCAGCCGGCGATCACGGTGCCCAGGAGGGTCGCCGGGTCGTCGGCCGGGGTGGCGACGATCAGGCACTCGGGGTCGCGGGCGAGCAGGGCGGCCACGCCCGCCGCGTCGTCCGTGATGCTGGTGCCCTTGGCCGCCCGGGCCCAGAGGGCGAGCAGGGCGGGGATCTCGTCGGGGCTGGCGGGGCGCAGGGTTATCCGATCGGTCATGGGGGTCTGTCTAGCAGTCACTCCCGTCCCGTCACCGGGATTTCCACTCCCCGGACGGCCCATGTCCGCTTGTCCCCACCGTCCCCCGACGGCCCGTGTCCCCGCGACGGAACGACGGCGCCGCCCGCCCCGGCCCGACGAGCGGGCGGGGCGGGCGGCGTCGACCGACGGGCGTGCCTCAGAAGTGGTGCGAGGTCTCGCGGTCGGCCTTCTCGATCTGGTCGATCCGGCGCTGCAGCGCGTCTGCCTGGGCGCGGGCCTTGCGGGCCGCGGCGTGCTCGCCCTCGTGGTCCAGGCGGTTGGCCTTCGCGCGCAGGTCGGCGACCTGCTGGCGCATCTTGTTGAGGTCAACGGTGATCGAGGCGGCGGCCGCGGGCTGCGCGGTGGCGACCTGGGCGACCGTCGCCAGAGCGCCGCCGGCCAGGGCTGCGGTCAGGACGAGGGCGGAGATGCGTCGACGCATGGTGACTCCTTACGGTGGTGCGGTTTCGCTGGCTGGACATCATCGGATTACCAGCCGGTAACCATGGTGGCATGACCGTTCGTCACCGATCGCACCGGAGGCCCTCGGACACCACACCCGCACGGCACCCGCACCGGAACCCCATCGCTCCGCCGCAGGTTGAATCTCCGTCAGCCGAGCCGCCACACCGTGGTGGTCTTGACCGCGGTGTCCTCCAGGTCCGCCACGACCGGCACCTGGTACGCGGCCACCGCCGTGAACCGCTCCCGCGGCAGGTAGGCCCGGCCGGGGTCGCCGACGATGACGGTGGCGCCGCGCGCGGCGGCCCGTTCCAGGAACGGCAGGAAGCGGGCGGCCATGGCCCGTTCGTAGAAGACGTCGCCCGCGAGCACCACCTCCGCCGGGGCGCCGTCCCCGTCCACCAGGTCCACCAGGGCGCCCTCCACCCGCACCCCGTTGGCCTCGGCGTTCAGGCCGATCGCGGCCACCGCGTAGGCGTCGATCTCGGCGGCGCGCACGGAGGTCGCGCCGCGCAGCGCGGCGGCCACCCCGACCAGCCCGGATCCGGCCGCGACGTCCAGCACCGTACGGCCCGCCACCAGTTCGGGGTGGTCCAGCACGTAGCGGCTGACGGCCACGCCGCCGGCCCAGGCGAAGGCCCAGAACGGCGGCGGCAGGCCGGCCTCCCCGCGCGCCCGCTCGGTGGTCTCCCACAGGGCGATGGCGTCCTCGGCCATGTGCAGACTGATCTCGGGCACGAAGGGGACGGGCTTCAGCTCGGTCTCGCGCCGGATGAAGGCGAGGTCCTCGGCCGGCTGAAGAGTACGCAGCTCATTCGGCATGTGCGCAGCATAGAGCCCCCGGGCAGGCGCCCACGTCCACCACGGACGCCCCGCACACACGCCCACGCCCACACCCACGCCCACCACGGACCCCCGCGCGCGGGCGCCCATGCCCACCATGGACGCCCGCGCGCGGGTGACCGGGCCCGCCGTGGAGCCCGGGTGCGGATGCTCAGGCCCGACCGGCGGCCTTCTGGGTGCGGCGGGCCAGGGAGTCGATCACGACGGCGGCCAGCAGCACCAGGCCGGTGATCATGAACTGGATGGCGTTGCTCAGGCCCTGGATGTTCATCCCGGACTGGATCGAGCCGATCACCAGCGCACCGAGCAGCGCCGACCAGGTCTTGCCGCGTCCGCCGAAGAGGCTGGTGCCGCCGATGACGGCCGCCGCGATGGCGTTCATCAGCAGGTTTCCGCCGCCGGAGGTCTGGCTGGCCGACTGGATCTGCGCGGCCAGGAAGAGGCCGCCGACGGCCGCCATCGTGGAACAGATGGTGAAGACGGTGATCCGGATCCAGGCCACGTTGATGCCCGCGCGCCGGGCGCCCTCGATGTTGCCGCCGAGCGCGAACACCTGGCGGCCGTAGGAGGTGCGGCGCAGCACGAAGTCCAGCACCACGATGAAGATCAGGAAGATCAGCAGCGCGAGGGGCAGCCCCTTGTACTGGTTGAGCGTGTAGGCGGCGAGGAAGGCGACGATCGCCAGCAGGACGGTGCGCAGCACGATGTCGGTCGGCGGGCGGGACGGCACGCCCGCGGCCTGCCGCCGCCGGGCGTCGACCAGCGAGGCGAACAGGAACAGCAGGACACCGACCGCCGCCGCGCCGTAGGCGGCGGCCTGCTGGCCGTAGATGGTGCTGTAGAGCCTGGAGACGATGTCGTTGCCCGGGAGGTTGACGGTGCCGGTGGCGCCGAGGATCTGCAGCATCAGGCCGTTCCAGCCGAGGTTACCGGCGAGGGTGACGACGAAGGCCGGGACGCCGACCTTGGCGAAGAAGACGCCCTGGATGCAGCCGACCACGGCGCCTCCGACGAGGGCCGTGAGCAGCGCCAGCCACTGGTTGACGCCGTTGGTCACGCTCAGGACGGCGTAGATCGCGGCGCACAGGCCGCTGACCGAGCCGACCGAGAGGTCGATCTCGCCGAGCAGCAGCACGAAGACCACACCGATCGCGATCATGCCGGTGCCGACGATCTGCTGGGACAGGTTGGAGAGGTTCTGGGCGGACAGGAAGCTGCTGTTCAGGCTGCCGAACACGGCCCAGATCACGATCAGCGCCAGGACGACGGGCAGCGAGCCGAGTTCACCGCTGCTCAGGCGGCGGCGGAACTCCCCCACGTAGCCCTTGACGCCCTCCTGGCGGACGATCAGCCGGGGGTCGACGGCGGGGGTCGCCCCGGGGGCGACCGGCTCGGGGGCGTTGACGCCGCCGATGGACATGCTGTCCTCGGGCAGCGGGACGTGATGGCGTTCGGGCTCGCCGCCCGGGGGGCTCCCGGGGATGTTCTCGCTCACTCGGAACCCTCCTGGCCCCGGGCCTTCCGGCGGGTCACGGCGTTGTCCGTGGCACCGGTGATGGCCGAGATGATCTCTTCCTGGTTGGTGTAGCGCTTGTCGAAGACGCCGTTGTTGCGGCCGAGGCGCAGCACCGCGACGGTGTCCGCGACGGCCATCACGTCCGCCATGTTGTGGCTGATCAGGATCACGCCGTGGTCCTGCTCGCGCAGCCGCTCGACCAGGTCGAGCACCTGGGCGGTCTGCTCGACGCCGAGGGCCGCGGTGGGTTCGTCCAGCATCACGACCTTGGGCGAGCCGATCAGCGCGCGGGCGATCGCGACGACCTGGCGCTGACCACCGGAGAGCGAGGCGACGGGGATCCGCACGCTGGGGATGCGGATGGAGAGGGTGTCCAGAAGTGCCCGGGAGCGCTTCTCCATCGCGACCTCGTCGAGGATGGTGAAGCGCCGGATCTCGCGGCCGAGGAAGAGGTTCCCGACCACGTCGAGGTTGTCGCAGAGCGCGAGGTCCTGGTAGACCGTCGCGATGCCCAACTGCTGGGCGTCCTGGGGCCGGTGGATGGTCACCGGTCTGCCCTGCCACTCGATGACGCCCTCGTCGGGCTGGTGCACCCCGGCGATGGCCTTGACCAGGGTGGACTTGCCGGCGCCGTTGTCGCCGACCAGGGCCACCACCTCGCCGGCGTGCACCTCCAGTTCGATGTCGGTGAGCGCCTGGACGGCGCCGAACCGTTTGGAGACCCCACGCAGGGCCAGTACGGTCTCACCTGCCACAGTGACCAACTCCCTTGCCCCGCCTCCGTCGTGGAGGCGGGGCCTGATCGGGTTCGAGGGGGGACGTCGGGAGCGCGACGTCGAAGGGGTGACGTCGGACGGGCGACGCCGGGACGGCGAGGCCGGTTACGTGAGGCCGGCGGACTGGCAGGCGGCGGCGTAGTCCGGCGTGCAGATCTGGGCCACGGTGTAGAGGCCGTCCTGGACCACGGTGGTCTTGACGTTGTCCTTGTTGACGACGATCGGCGTGAGCAGGTTGGCGACCGCCTTGTGGTTGCTGCCGTTGGTCGCCGTCGTCGGCGCGATGGAGGCGGAGGGGGTCTGGCCGGCGGCCAGGGCGACGGCCATCTGGGCCGCGGCGTCGGCCTCCGGCTTGAACGGCTTGTAGACGGTCATGGTCTGGGTGCCGATCAGGATCCGCTGGATGGCGTCGAGCTGGGCGTCCTGGCCGGTGAGCGGGGTGTTGATCCCGGCCGCCTTCTGCGCGGTGGCGATACCGGCGGCCATGCCGTCGTTGGCGGAGTAGATGCCGACGACGTTGGCCGGGCCGATCGCGGTGATGCCCGCCGCGGCCTCCTGGTTGGCCAGGTTCGGGTCCCACTGCGGGGTGTCGTACTCCTTGCCGATCTTCAGCTTGCCGTCGATCGCGCTGTGCGCGCCGGCCTTGAAGTCGGCCGCGTTGGGGTCGGTGGGCGAGCCGTTGATCATGATGATCTGGCCGGCGTTGGCCTTGTCGCCCACCGCCGCCACCAGGGCCTGGCCCTGCAGTTGACCGACCTTGTGGTTGTTGAAGGAGACGTACGCGTCGATCGGGCCCTGGGCGAGGCGGTCGTAGGCGAGCACCTTGACGCCGGCGTCGTGGGCCTTCTGGACGGAGGACTGGATCGACTTGGAGTCCACCGGGTCCAGGATCAGCACCTTGCTGCCCTTGGTGAGGGCGGTGTCCACCTGGGTCTGCTGGACCGTCGCGTCCTGGTTGGCGTTGTAGTAGTCGATCTGGGCGTCCGGCGCGAGCTCCTTGATCTTCTGCTCGATCAGCGGGCGGTCGAACTGCTCGTAGCGGGTGGTCTTGGTCTCCGGCAGCAGCAGGGCGATCCGGACGGCCCCCACGGACGCGCTGCCGCTCCCGGCTGCCGCGGTGCCCGAGGAGCCGCCTCCTGACGACTGCTTGGCGCTGCCACAGGACGCCATGCCGAGGCCGAGGGAAACCACGGCGGTGACCGCGAGGACGCGGCGAAGCCCGATGCTCATGAAGATGCCTCTCCGGTTGGGTCCACCCCCTTCTCCTCTCCGAGTCTGGGAAGCATGTGCCGAGCCCACGAATCCGGTGGTCCGAACGGGTAGCCGGGGAGGCGGCTGGACTCGCGCCCGATCGACCGTCTACATTTCTGTAGACGTCGGGGGCGCACGGCATCACCCCCCGGACAGCCGTGCGCCTCCGACCTCTCCGCGTCCCCACAGCCGGGCGTCCCCGTGGCCCGGCGGGTCGCCCTGCTGCCGGGTCAGCCCCGGCGGGTCGCCCTCCTACCGGGTCAGCCCCGCTCGTCCACCACCCGCTTGATCTTCCCGACCGAGCGCTCCAGGGTGTACGGCTCGACCACCTCGACCGCGACCGTCACGCCGATCCCGTCCTTCACCGCGCGGACGATCGCCTCCCGCGCAGCGTCCCGCCCCTCGGCGGGCGCGTCCGGCCGCGCCTCGACCCGGACGGTCATCCGGTCCAGCCGCCCCTCCCGGGTGAGCCGCAGCTGGAAGTGCGGCGCGACGGCCGGGGTGCGCAGCAGGATCTCCTCGATCTGGGTCGGGAAGAGGTTCACCCCGCGCAGGATGATCATGTCGTCGCTGCGGCCGGTGACCTTCTCCATCCGCCGGAAGGCCGGACGCGCGGTGCCGGGCAGCAGACGGCTGAGGTCGCGGGTGCGGTAGCGGATGACGGGCAGCGCCTCCTTGGTGAGCGAGGTGAAGACCAGCTCACCGACCTCGCCCCCGGCCAGCACCTCGTCGGTGAACGGGTCGACGACCTCCGGGTAGAAGTGGTCCTCCCAGATGTGCAGCCCGTCCTTGGTCTCCACGCACTCCTGGGCGACGCCCGGGCCGACCACCTCGGACAGGCCGTAGATGTCGACGGCGTGCAGGTCCAGCCGCTCCTCGATCTCGCGCCGCATCTCCTCCGTCCAGGGCTCGGCGCCGAAGATGCCCACCCTGAGCGAGGTGCCGCGCGGGTCGATGCCCTGCTTCTCGAACTCGTCCAGCAGGGTGAGCAGGTAGGACGGCGTGACCATGATGATCTCGGGCTCGAAGTCCTGGATCAGCTGCACCTGCCGGGCCGTCATGCCGCCGGAGGCGGGGATGACGGTGCAGCCGGCCCGCTCGGCGCCGTAGTGCGCGCCGAGGCCGCCGGTGAACAGGCCGTAGCCGTAGGCGATGTGCACCTTGTGGCCGGGCCGGCCGCCGGCCGCTCGGATCGACCGGGCGACCACGTCGGCCCACATGGAGAGGTCGTTCTCGGTGTAGCCGACCACGGTCGGCCGGCCGGTGGTGCCGCTGGAGGCGTGGATCCGGCGGACCTGCTCCATCGGGACGGCGAACATGCCGAACGGGTAGCCCTCGCGCAGGTCGGCCTTGGTGGTGAAGGGGAAGCGGGCGAGGTCCGCCAGCGTGCGGCAGTCCTCGGGGTGCACCCCGGCCGCGTCGAACTTGCGGCGGTAGAGCTCGACGTTGTCGTACGCGTGCCGCAGGGTGGCCCGCAGCCGGGTGAGCTGGTGGGCGCGCAGCTCGTCCACGCCCATCCGCTCGCCGGCATCCAGGAACCCGGGCGGGATCGGCTCGCCGAGGTGTCGGCGCGGGACGGGTGCGGTGCCGCCCATCGTCGCTCCTTCGCTGATCGGCAGCCCCGGAGCCGTCGCCCTGCCGATCCGGGCCGCCGAGCGATCCGGGATCACCGACCGGTCCGGAGGTGCCGGACCGGTCCGGGATCGCCCGACCCGGGGATGCCTACCGGTCGTTCGGCCAGGCGTCGCAGTCAGGGCCAGTAATCCAGTACCCGAACCGACTGTCAAGGGATCACGCAGCACTTCCGGAATGCGAAGTTCCGACGCCTTCGCGCCGACTTCGCCCCACCCCCTTGGCTGGCCGATATGAAAATCATTACCGAAGTTTGACCCATGGGCGCCCTTCCCCGCCCCGGCCGCATGGTTCAGTAGTTCGGTTTCTCCCCCGCACCCCGAAAGTGATCACCGTGCCCACCACTCCTGCCCTGGTCAGCGCGCTGCGCGAGCTCGGCGACCGGCCCGCCGTCGTCGCCGACGGACGCGCGATCAGCGGCATCGGCCTGCTGCTCGGCGTCTCCCCGCCGGGCGGCCTGCCACGGGCGCTCGCCCAGCGCGTCGCCGAGCACGCCGCACTGGCACCCTCCGCCGCCCGCGCCGCCGAACAGCGGCTGCGCTACTGGGCCGGCGTCCTCGGCCCGCCGCCCATCCGCCACACCCTGCTGCACCCCGTCACCGACCTCGCCGTCGACCTCGCCCTCGCCACCCTGCTCGCCGGCGGCACCGTCCACTGCGGCGACCCCGAGCAGCCGCCGGAGGACCAGCTCGCCGCCGTCGCCGCCAACCGCACCACCCACCTCAGCCTGCCCTCCGCCCTGCTCTGGCGCCTCAGCCGACTGCCCGGCCCCGCCGCCCGGGACGTGAACCTCGACGCACTGCGCCTCGTCCTGCACGTCGGCCCCGAACCCCGCCAGGAGGACGTGTACGCCGCCGTGGACGCGCTCGGCGCCGTCCTCGCCCACGTCCGCGCCCCGGACAGCAACGCCGAAGCCGCCGACCGCCGGCTGCGTGCCGCCACCGACGCGGCCACCGCCGCCGCCTGGAAGCACAGCATCGGCATCACCGCCGAACAGGTCCGCGAGTTCGGCACCCACCTCGACCGGGCCGTCCTCCACGCCCTGCTGCTCACCCTCCAGCAGGCCGGCGTCCTCACCGACCCCGAACGCGGCCACCCCGAGGCCGAACTGCTGGCCACAGCCATGGTCACCCCCGCCCAACGCCCCCGGGTCTCCCGCTGGCTCGACGCGCTCGCCCGGCACGGCCTGATCACCCGTCACGACGGCGGCGCCCAGGGCGCGGTCTACCGCGGCGGCCCCGGACTCACCGCCGCCGAGGTCCGGGAGACCTGGCGACCGGTCGTCGAGACCTGGGCCGACGGGCTCGGCCCCGCCGCCGCCCTGGACCGGGTACGGCGCGGCGCCCTGCGACTGCCCCGGCTGATCAGCGGCGAGGAACCACCCCGCCCGGCCACCGCCCCGGTCCGCCGGGCCGCCGCCCGCGGCTACCTCGCCACCGCACTCGGCACCCTGGTCCGCGGCACCGCCGAAGCCCACGCCGGCCCGGCGCCGCTGCGCGTCCTCGAACTCGCCCTCGACCTGGACGGCGCCGAGACGGTCGTCGCCCGCGCCCTCGCCGCCCGGCCCCGGCCCGACGCCGAACACCACGTCACCCCCGACGGCGGCCGCTACGACGTCGTCGTCGCCGGCGCGACCCGGCCGCCGGAGGACGAAGTCCCGGCGCTGGTCCGCCTGCTCGCGCCCGGCGGCCGGCTCCTGCTGCTCGCGCCCACCGCCGAACACCTCGACCTGCTGATCACCGGCGACCCGCAGGCCGCCACCGCCCGACCGGCGGAGCACTGGCAGACGGCCCTCACGGCGGCCGGCTGCCCGACCGTCCGCGCACTGCCGGAGGACGGGCACCTGATGGGGCTGCTGGGGCAGCGGCTGTTCGTGGCCCGGGTGGACTGAGCGCCTGTGAAGTGAACGCCTGCGGACCGAGCGCCAGTGGACCGAGTGCGGACGGGTGGGTGACGGCGGGGCGCGCCCGCGGTGTCGCGGCTACAGTCAGGACTCATGACGGCTTCCGCTCGCCCGGCCCGGCCCGCCCGCGACCCGCTCCGGTCCGTTGATTCCGTCCGGTCCGTCGGCTCGATCGGCTCCATCGGCTCGGCCGGATCCGTCGGCTCGATCGGTTCCCTCGGATCGATCGGCTCCATCGGCTCTCTCGGTTCCATCGGGTCCCTCGGCTCCATCGGCTCGATCGGGTCGGGGTTGTCGATCGGCTCCGTCGGGTCGGTCCTCTCCATCGGCTCCGTCGGCTCGGTGCTGTCGATCGGCGCCATCGGGTCCGTCCTCGGGTCCGTCTTCGGCTCGGTCCTCCGCTCGCGGCTCCCGACGCGTTCCCGCTGGTCGGCGCGGTCCCGGCGGGCCGGGCGCGGGCCGTCCTCGGCGGGCCGCTGAACCCGGCGTCACACACCGCCACCCGATCCGTACCATTTCGATACCGAAGCCTGGGTGAGCTGCGAGGATCCTCGCCGCCCGGGCCGCTCCCCCGGTAGGCTCCGCTTGTCCTCCGGCCCCCGCGCAGGCGGCCCCCTGCCGCCGTGCCGCGTTCCGGGGACACACCCCCGCGGGCCATTCGGTGGGCACCGCGCACTCGACACCGCGCGCCAGGGCAGTCGCGCGAACGGCGAAGGGCATCGCATTGGCGGATCGGCTCACCGGAGGAGACTCCTCGCTGCTGCGGCGGATCAACGCGGCGGTCACGCTCCGGGCGCTGCGGAACGGCCACTCCGTGACCCTCACTCAGCTCGTCGGCGAGACCGGGCTGTCGCGGCCGACCGTCGAGGGCGTGATCGAGGGTCTGGTCGAGACCGGACTGGTCGCCGAGGTCGAGCAGCCCAGGGAGGACGGCCAGCCCGGCACCGGCCGCCGCGGCCGCCCGGCCCGCTGGTTCCGCTTCCGCGCCGAGGCCGGGCACATCCTCGGCATCGAGATCGGCGTGCACGACGTCCGGGTCATCCTGGCCGACCTCACCGGCGAGGTGGTGGGCAGTCACTTCAAGCCGGTCGACGAGACCCTGGAGGCCGAGGACCGGCTCACCGCCGTCCGCACCGCCGTCGCCGAGGTGCTGCGCAAGGCCGGCATCTCCCGCGACAACCTCTGGGCCGTCGGCATCGGCACCCCCGGCATCGTGGACCGCGAGGGCACCGTCCGGCTCGGCACCGCCATGCCCGGCTGGACCGGCCTCGACCTCGGCGCGCGGCTGCGGCGCTCCTTCCGCTGCCCGGTCCTGATCGAGAACGACGCCAATCTCGCCGCCATCGCCGAGCACTGGCAGGGCGCGGCGCTCGGCGCCGACGACGTCGTCTTCGTCATGGCCGGCCTGAGCCCGGGCGCCGGCTCCCTCATCAACGGCAGGCTGCACCGCGGCTTCGGCGGCGCGGCCGGCGAGATCGGCGCCCTGCACCTGCTCGGCCAGGAGGTCACCCCCGAGCGCCTGCTGTCCACCACCGGCAAGCCGCTCAACCCGCTGGACGAAGCCGCCGTCGCCCGCGTCCTGCGGCTGGCCCGGGAGGGCGACGAGGTCGCGAAGGTCGCCATGGACCGCTTCCTCACCCGCCTCGTCCAGGGCGTCGCCGCGCTCGTCCTGGCCATCGACCCGCAGCTGGTGGTCATCGGCGGCTGGGCGGCCGGCCTCGACGGCGTCCTGGACCCCCTGCGCGAGCGGCTCGCCCAGTTCACGCTGCGCGCCCCGGAGGTCGCTCTGGCCGCCCTCGGCTCGGAGGTCGTGGCGATGGGCGCCCTGCGCGTCGCCCTCGACCACGTCGAGGAGCAGCTCTTCGCCGTGGACCCGCCCCGGGCCTGATGCCCACCGGGGGCGTCCGCGCGCTCGGCCCCGGACGTGCCCGAACGGCAGAGGCCCGGACGGCAGAGGCCCCGACGGCAGAGGCCCGGACGCCGGTCGGCGTCCGGGCCTCGACCTGAGGGTTTCCGGCAGATGGTTCAGGGGTGCGCCTCTTGAGGTGGGACCTCGTCCTGAGGTGGGACCTCGTCCTGAGGTGGGACCTCGGCAGGCGCTGCCTCAGGAGGCGCTACGGACCTCGGTGGTCGCGGCGGCCGGGGAGACCGGGGTGACCTCGACCAGTCCGGCCTCGCCGAAGGTCAGCTTGCAGGTGTCCGCCCGGTAGGTGGAGACGGCCACCGCGACGAGGCGGCCGGCCGAGCCGTACTGGGTGGTCATGACCAGGACCGGGGAGCCGGGCGGACGCTCCAGCAGCGCGGCCTCCTCGGCCTCGGCGACGCCGAGCTCGACCGAGCGGGACTCGCCGTCGACCTCCAGGCGCTCCAGCTGGCGCAGCACCGAACGGGCGCGGTCGCTCTCGGCACGGAAGCCGGGCAGGTGCGGCAGGGCGGCGGCCGGGACGTGCAGCGACTCGGTGGCCATCGCGCGGCCCTCCACCATGCGGACCCGGCGGACGGTGTGCGCGGTGGCGCCCTCGGCGATGCCGAGGCTCTTGGCCAGCTGTGGGGTGGCGGGGGCGGTGGTGCAGTCGATCGTCCGCCAGGACTGGCTGCGGGCGGCGCCGGGCCAGCCCTCGTCCTGCCGGCTGACCGGGACGCCGACCCGGGGGGCGGCGATCAGGGTGCCGATGCCCCGGCGGCGCACCAGACGGCCCTCCAGCTCCAGCTGGTCGAGCGCCTGGCGCAGCGTGGCCCGCGCCACGCCGAAGCGGGCGGAGAGCTCGCGCTCGTTGGGCAGGATCTGCCCGGTGGAGAACTCCGAGTCGATGGCCCGCAGCAGCACCGTACGCAGGTGCCAGTACTTCGGCTCCGGCACCGCCGAGAGCTGTCCGGTAGTCCCCACCGCGTCCTCCACCTGTTTGTTCTGTCCGCCCTGCGACAAGAAGGGCGGATCCGGGCCCGCTGCCCGCTGTTGCGGCAGGTGGGAGAGCGAGCCTTTATCCGTCCTTCTTTATTAAAGGTCCTTGCAGTAAGCGACCCTAGGGGCTCGTTCCGGAGATGGTCAAGACCAATGGCGCGGCTTGATGCGACTGTCGCACATATTCATGCCGCGTTCACGACAGCTCATGTCAGCCACTGCCACAGCCGCCCCGTACCGCACTGCGGACCACCGCGCACCCCCGACCGCCGCGCGTCACGATTCGGGTCGGGTACACCCAGTCGGTAGGCTGCCCGGGTGATCGTGGTGACGAGTGTGAACGTGAACGGAATCCGGGCGGCGGCCAAGAAGGGCTTCGTCGAATGGCTGGCCGGCACCGAGGCGGACGTCATCTGCCTGCAGGAGGTGCGCTCCGAACCCGAGCAGCTGCCCGTGGAGCTGCGCGACCTCGACGGCTGGCACGCCGTCTGGGCCCCCTCCGTCGCCAAGGGCCGCGCCGGCGTCGCCGTCCTTTCCCGGACGGAGCCGCAGCGCACCGCGATCGGATTCGGATCGGCCGAATTCGACAATTCGGGCAGGTACCTCGAAATCGACCTCCCCGGCCTCACCGTCGCCAGCCTCTACCTCCCCTCCGGCGAAGTCGGCACCGAACGCCAGGACGAGAAGGAACGCTTCATGGCGGAATTCCTCGTCCACCTCACCGCCCTGCGCACCCGCGCCGCCGCCGACGGCCGCGAGGTCGTCGTCTGCGGCGACTGGAACATCGCGCACCGCCCCGAGGACCTCAAGAACTGGAAGGCCAACCAGAAGTCCGCCGGCTTCCTCCCCGAGGAACGCGCCTGGCTCTCCCGCGTCTACGACGAAGCCGGCTACGTCGACGTCGTCCGCGCCCTCCACCCCGACCGCACCGGCCCCTACACCTGGTGGTCCTACCGCGGCCGCGCCTTCGACAACGACTCCGGCTGGCGGATCGACTTGGTTTGTACAACGGAGGGTATCGCACGCCGCTGCACCGAGGCGTACGTGGAGCGCCCGGCCTCCCATGCCGAGCGCTGGTCCGACCACGCCCCCGTGACGGCGGTCTTCGACCACACGTCTTAGCCGGAGGATCCAGACCCCTGCCGCTCGGCCGCGCGCAGCAAGGGATCGTCTGGTGCAGATACTCACGAAGACGCCCTACCCGCCCCAGCAAGCAAGAGCAGCCGGCAGGCAGATGAGCGGGAGCCGGCGGCCCAGCACGGGGGAGAGGGGTGGCGCGCTGCCTTGTCGGGTCGCCTGCCGCGTGGAGGGACCCGTCAGGTTGTCGTCCCGCCCCTGGCGAATCGGATGCAGTGGGGCAAGTGGCGCCATGTGGGCACGTGCCGTCGGAGTCGCCGTCGCAGGCCTGGCCATGATCGCCAACTTCCTGTGGCTGCCGTACTACCCGGTCTGGGCCATCGTATTGATCGCCGTCGATATCGCGATCATCTGGGCACTGTGCGTCGGAACAACGAGGAAGGACTGGATGTCTGACTGAGTGACCATCCGATGGGGACTCTTCCGGTGATCGCCTCGGGGGACGGTCACCGCATGGCATCGGGTCGGACGCGATCGGGCAGGCGCCCGGTAGAGGGTGAGGGGGGCGGCCGTATTGACGAGAGCGATCCAGCTGTCCGCGGCGCTGGCATCCTCTCTCCGTCCTCTCCGCCGCAGAAGTCCAGGCTTTGCCCCGCGTGTCAAAGCCACTGGCACGCGGCCGAAGCGGAGATGGTGACGCCGAGTGTTCACCTGGACGGCCTGATTGCGCTGCGATCACCCCTGTCGGTTTCTAGGGTCCGAACGCAGGGGCTCCACGTCCCCCGCCTACCTGGCGCGCATTCGCCGCCGATCTGGCGGCCGCAGAGGTGCCGCTTCCCCATTCGAGGAGAGTCACGTGACCACTTCATCCGACACCCCCGTCCTTGACACGCTCGCCGCCATGACGATGGACTCGCTCGATCGCTGCGGCCTCCCGCAGGACATGCTCATCCTCACCCGCATCGCGGCCCTCACCGCCATGGACGCCCCTCCGGTGTCCTACCTCGCGCACATCGAGCCCGCGATGAAGGCCGGCCTCACGGCTGACAAGCTGCAGGACGTCCTGGTCGCCGTCGCCCCCATCGTCGGGACCGCCCGCGTCATGTCCGCCGCTGGACACATTGCCGAAGCGCTAGGGATCGCCATCGCCGTCGCCGACGAGAGCATGCCGAACCAGGCGTAGGTCCGCGGCCGCTCGGCGCCCGGCACGCCGCCTGTACGCCCTGCCGGCTGCCGAGCCGCTGCGGACACTGGCGCGAATCAGGCGCGGCGCCACCCGAACGTCGGCGAGAGTGCGCACGCCGACCATGAGTACACGTCCGGATGGTGACCGATCGTCTCTCACCGTAGGCGACGGCAGGACGGTTGTGTGGTCAAGCATCGTTCGGTCCCGGGCAGGCCCACGACCGCGGGAGCGACCGGGCAACGACGTCGGCGAGGATCGCCGCGAGGTGGCGCTCCTCAACCGGCCTCCCTGCCGACCGGAATCCGCGCGAAGATGTCACCCGGCAGACGGCCGGTCGGTACCGTCGCCCGGTCGCCCCCGTCGTCGCTTCGGCGAGGGGCATGCCGTCCACCTGGGTTGCGTCGGAAGGCTGCCCTGCCCGCGTTGCTCGTCACCACTGGCGCGCCGGCGTGTGCGACGCGACGCCGGGCAGCGTCGCGGATGTCGAATGCGGTCTGACCCGCGCTACGCCCTCTCCGAGCGGGGCTGGGTGGCCGGGATCCGGCCGGTGAAGAACAGCGCGAGGAGTGCGCTGAGGGCGAGAATGGCGAGCGCTGCGCGCAGGCCGTCGAGTCTCGCTGCGGCGTTCGCGTCGAGCGCTGCCTGGGTGATCTCCGGGCTGGTGCCTGCCTCCTCGAGTGCTGTCTTGACCTGAGCGTCCGACAGGAAGGGAACACCGCTCTGGAGTTCGACGCTCGCCTGTTTCGTGGTCTCGGCCGGGACCGCCGGGTTCTGCTCGATGGTGGTCAGGAACGAGGTGGTCAGTGCGGCGATCAGGATCGATCCGGCGAGTGCCGTACCGATCGAGGCGCCGAGGTTGGTGACGGCGTTCTGGACGCCTCCCACCTCGGCGCTCTGCTCGTCCGGTACGGCGGACACGGTGACCGATCCGAGCTGGGAAGCGAGTGCGCCCATGCCGAGCCCGACGAGCAGCAGGGGAAAGGTGACGACTTCCGCGCCCGCGTCCGCGTCCAGGGCGGCCATCAACGTCACCGTACCGGCCAGCAGGGCAAGGATTCCGAGCCGTACCACCCGCCGGGGCGACACGTCGGGAAGCAGTTTGGGGATCAGGACCGCGGCCGCGAGCAGGGTCAGCGACAGGGGCAGGAGGCGGGCGCCGGTTTCGAGTGCGGACAGGCCCAGGGCGACCGACAGGTAGAGCGGGACGACGAAGAACACGCCCATCTGCACGAGGTACTGGAAGAAGAACATCGTCAGACCACCGGTGAGCCCCCGGTTCTGAAGGAGCGCCGGCTCCACGAGCGGCTCCTTGTGCTGGGCCACGAGGCGGGCCTCCCAGCGCAGGAAAAGCCAGACCAGCAGGATACCGAGGAGCATCAGCCAGACGACCAGCGAGATGCCGAACACAGCAGGTGCGTCAGGCTTCGGCTGGAACCAGCCCCACTCGTCGGAGCGCAGGACGCCGTAGACGAAGGACCCGAGCCCGAGGGCGGAAAGTACGGTGCCGAATCGATCGATGCGGTGCCGCTCGTCGACCGGGGCGTCCGCAACGCGGCGGGCGAGCAGCAGGATGCAGAGCACGAGCACGACCTCGCCGGCGAACACCCAGCGCCAGGAGAAGTACGTCGTGGCGACTCCCCCGATGAGCGGTCCGACCGCGATCGCGATGGCGCCTGCGGCGGCGACGAGCCCGTAGGCGGCAGGCCGGCGTTCGGTGACGAAGTTGCCGGCAACGAGGGCGACGATCGCCGGCAGGATGAGCGACGCCCCGATCCCTTCGAGGAACGACCAGCCGATCAGGAGAACGGTGAGGTTCGGGGCGAGCGCCGTGGTCAGGGACCCGCAGCCGTAGACGACGCAGCCGATCAGGAACGCCCGCTTGCGGCCGATGATCGCGCCGACCTTGCCGCCCGGGATCATGAACATCGCCATCACGAGCGTATAGGCCGTGATTGCCCCTTGGACCCCCGTCACGGTCGTGCCCAGGTCCTCGGCCACCGTCGCGATCGAGACGTTCATGACGGAGCTGTCGAGCGCCATCAGGAACTGTCCGGCGGCGAGCGTCAGCAGGACAAGTCTTGCCTTGGCCGATTTCTCCGCGGCGCCTGCCTGAGGTGTCATGGTCGTATCGTCGCAGCGCCCCGGCAAAACACTTCGGGACCCGCCGCAGGGTTCAGCCGGTCGGCGGCGTACCGCGTGGCTGTCGGCTCCGCAGCTGCCGTCGACATCCTCCGCGGGCGGCCGAGAGCCAGCGCCGCGGTCTCCCGCCAGTCGTGGCGTGGTCTGCTCTTCGGTGATCTGGGCCGGTTCCTGGGGGCCCGGCCGCGCGGTGCGCCCTTGCGGATGCTACAGGTGACGGGGGTGGTCAGCTGCAGTGCCTCGCCGTCGACTGCGACCGGGACGCTGTCCGCGTTGGAGTTGGCTGTGATGCGCGGGAATGTCAGCCCGTTCAGTCCCGAGGCCTGGCTACCGCGCAGGGTCAGGCCGGCGACCTGAGCCGCGTTTGCCACGCGAACCCCGACGACACCAACATGCCGAGGTCCAGCCGGGGCCTGCGCCCACCCGGGGCCATCGGCCGGGGGTGGCGTACGGGTTGTTGCTGACCAGCAGAGCCTGTTGGGCCTCCAGCCGGGTGCCGTCCACCACCGCCTCGAGGGGATGGCCGGCATACCCGGGCAGGAGGTCGGGCAGCGCCCGAAGCGCCGATTCCGTCTTGGCGTCGCGATATTCGGGGCTTTGCACGATCTGCGCGTAGACCCCGGACGACACCATGTTCACAAGGCGTGGCTCCCCTCCATGCTGCGGCGCGAGCCAGGGGCGGGCCGAGAGGCAGGTGGCCCCGTGGGCCTGTCGGCCCTCGCGGCCGATCGCTGCGGGACTTACGGTGCCGGTATGGGCACGGTGGCCGTCCACGGCTCGCCGACCCCGCATACGGGTGGAGGAGAGCCATGACGTCCGTCAGCGAACGCCGTCCGATCGTGTTCGGCGTAGACGCCCTCGAACCCGAGCCCATGGCCGTGGCCTGGGCCGCCGACGAGGCCGACCGGCGCGGCCTGCCCCTACGACTGCTGCACGCCGTACCGCCGGTCATTCACGACCTGCGCGGCTTCGAGGAGGACCGCTACCACAAGGCACTGCGCGAGCGCGGCGACGCCGCCCTCGACAGGGCCGTCGGCCTCGCCCGCGCGCGCCGCCCGGAGCTGGAACTGGCCACCGTCGTCGCGGACGGCAATGCGGCGCAGGTGCTGTGCCGGGAGTCCGCTCATGCCGAGCTCGTCGTCCTCGGCTCACGCCGGATGAACCGGCTCGAGGAGCTGCTCAGCGCCTTCTCTGTGACCGTCCCGGTGAGCGCCCAGGCGCACTGCCCGGTGGTCGTGGTGCGCGAACCGGAGCACGTCACCCAGGACCCGCCCTACGTGGTGGTCGGGGTCGACGGCAGTGAATCGTCCGCTGCTGCCGTCGATGTCGCCTTCGACCTCGCGGCCCGGCGCGGAGCCGCGCTGCGCGCCGTGTGGGTGTGGCAGTCGCAATTGATCGCCCACTTCGACGAGCACGCGGCCGTCCAGACGCTGCGGCGGCTGCTCGCCGAGACCACGGCCGGGCGGACCATGGCCTTTCCCGACCTGAAGCTCACCCACGAGGTGATCCGCGGTCATCCGGTCGAGGAGCTGGCCAAGGCTTCAAGACACGCCCTCGCCGTCGTAGTGGGGCGACGCGGCCGCGGCGGGTTCACCGGTATGCGGCTCGGCTCCGTCCCGCACGGGCTGCTGCACCGCTCCCCCTGCCCGGTCGTCACGGTCCCCCACCTCCCGGCCTGACCATGCCCACCGAGCCCTCGAACACCCAGGGCCACGCCCGGGAGGCCGAGGAGACCGGCAGCACGGACCCACGCGAGCCGCTCGCCCTGCTCTTCCGTGATCTGCGGAGCTCCCCGCAGGGCCTCACGGAGCGTGAGGCCGCGCGCCGTCTGACGGTCTACGGGCCCAACGCCCTCGTGCGGCGCGGCGGACGGCGCTGGCCCCGCGAGCTGGCTCAGCAGTTCACCCACCCGCTGGCGCTGCTGCTGGCGTTCGCCGCGCTGCTGGCGGCCGTCACCGGCGCTCTCGCCCTGGCGGTGGCGATCCTTGCGGTGATCCTACTCAATGCGCTGCTCGCCTTCGTTCAGGAGCGGCAGGCTGAGCAGGCCGTGGAGGCCCTCGCCGACTTCCTGCCCGAACAGGCGACCGTGGTGCGCGCCGGAGCACGCCGCCAAGTGGCCGCGACCACGCTGGTCCCCGGGGACGTCCTGGTGATCGAGGAGGGCGACCAGGTCTCCGCTGACGCCCGCCTGATGTCGGGCGGTGTGGAGGTCGACCTGTCCGCGCTGACCGGCGAGTCCGTCCCGGTGTTCCGCTCCGCCGAGTTCGCGGATGTCACCGGGCCCGTCCTGGGCGCGCGTGACCTGCTCTTCTCGGGCACCGCGTGCACGGGTGGACAGGCCCTGGCCGTGGTCATCGCCACCGGCATGCACACCGAGCTGGGACGCATCGCCGCCCTGACCCAGCGCACCCACCGGGAGGAGAGCCCGCTGGAGCACCAGGTCAAGCGGGTCGCCCGGCTGATCGCGGTGATCGCCGTCGGCGTGGGGCTGGCGTTCCTGCCGATGGGCCTCGCCGCCGGGCTGTCACTCGCGGCGGCCGTGTCCTTCGCAATCGGTCTGCTGGTCGCCAACGTGCCCGAGGGCCTGCTGCCGACCATCACCCTCGCCCTCGCCGCCGGGGTACGTGACCTGGCCCGCCGCGGTGCCGTGGTCAAGCGGCTCTCCGCCGTGGAGACACTGGGCTCGACCACGGTCATCTGCACCGACAAGACCGGGACCCTGACCGAGAACCGCATGCGTGTCACGGCCGTCTGGACGCCCGCCGGTGAGCTCGCCCTCGACGACACCTCGCCCGTACCCGCCGGACTCCTCCTGCTCGCGGATGCGGCCGCCACCTGCACCACGGCCGACTCGGCGGCCGGCCACGGCGACCCGACCGAACTCGCCCTGCTGGAGCTGGCCGCCCGTGTGGGGACGTCCTGCCCGCCGGAGCGCCGTGACCGCGGGCGCCGGGCGCTGTTCCGCTTCGACCCGCACGTCAAACTGATGACCACCGCCGACGAGCGCGACGGCACGGTCGTCCTGCACAGCAAAGGCGCCCCCGAGGAGGTCCTCACCCACGCCGTCGACCTGCTCGACCACGGCACCGAGCGCGCGCTCACCCCCGCCGACCGCACCGAGGTCGCGCAGGCCGTCGCCCGACTGGCCGGGCGAGGGCTGCGGGTCCTCGCCGTGGCGCGGCGGCCGCTCGCTCCTGGGCAGCAGCCCCCTGCCGACCGCGAGGAGGCCGAGCAGCGGCTGTGCCTGATCGGCCTGGTCGCCATGGCCGACCCGCCCCGGCCGGAGGTCGCCCGCGCCATCGAACAGGCCCACCGGGCCGGGATCACCGTGCACGTGGTCACCGGCGACAACGGTCTGACGGCGGCCGCCGTCGCCGCGCAGGTCGGCATCGGCCACCGCGGCATGCGCATCGTCACGGGCGCGGAACTGGACGCGATGGACGACGACCGGCTGGACGCCCTGCTCGGCCTCGGCGAGGAGGTGATCTTCGCGCGAAGCTCGCCGGAGGCCAAGCTCCGGATCGCCGACGCCCTGCGCGCCGAGGGCCACACCGTTGCAATGACCGGGGACGGCGTCAATGACGCCCCCGCGCTGCGGCGCGCCGACATCGGTGTGGCGATGGGCCGATCCGGCACCGACGTCGCCCGCGAAGCCGCGACGATGGTGCTGACCGACGACAACTTCGCCACCATCGTGGCGGCGGTGGAGGCGGGTCGGCGGACCTACGACAACATCCGCAAGTTCATCGTCTACATCTTCAGCCACGCGGTCCCCGAGGTCGTCCCGTTCCTGGTCTTCGCGCTCGCGGGCGGCGCGATTCCCCTGCCGCTGACGGTGATGCAGATCCTCGCCATCGACCTCGGCACCGACACCCTGCCGGCCCTCGCCCTCGGCCGGGAGAAGGCCGAGCCCGGACTGATGGACCGTCCGCCCCGCCCTCGCGACGAGCGGGTCATCCAAGGAAGCATGCTCGCCCGTGCCTGGGGGTTCCTCGGACTGATCTCCGCCGTCCTGATCATGGGCGGCTACTTCCTCACCCTCACCTCGGGCGGCTGGCGCCCCGGCGACCCGACCGGCGCGGGCACCGCACTGCACCTGACGTACCAACAGGCCACCACGGTCGCCTGGCTCGGCATCGTCACCTGCCAGATCGGCACCGCCTTCGCGGCCCGCACCGAACACGCCTCACTGCGCGCGATCGGTGTCCTCAGCAACCCGCAGTTGCTCGTCGGCATCGCCTTCTCGCTGGCCGTCGCCGCCGCGATCGTCTATGTCCCCGCCCTGCACCGGCTGTTCGGCACCGCGGCGCTCACCCCGGCGCAGCTCGCGATCGTGGCACCGTTCCCCTTCGTGGTCTGGGGCGCGGACGAGCTGCGCCGAGCCCTGGTCCGCCGCCGGGCTGCTGCCGTCCCGGTGCCGCCGCCTATGCCCGCGCGGCCCGCCCCGCCCGCAGTGCCCGCACTGCCGCTCCTCGTTGCCGGGGAACCGGGCCACCACCGGCTGGCCATGCTGCTCGCCCGCCACGGCTGGCCCGCCCACCGCCTCGTCCACGCGCTCGGCATCAGCGAGCACACGGCCACCGAGATCGTCACCCACGCCCGTCGGGTCGCCGCCGAGCACGGGCACCGGACGCCCTGAGTCCGCGACTCCGGGCAGGGCCTGCACCCGAGGGCACCGACCGGATCGTCCGGCCCGTCACGGCCCTGCATCACCAGCACGGCCCTTCATCGGTGGTGCCGGAAACGGCCGCGCCACTGCGCGCCTCGCGGCCTCTCGGCATCGCGGCCGACCCGGCCCTCCCGGCCCGGTCGGCCGGCGACTCGAGCCGCGGCGAAGGCAACCGACGCGGCGGCCGTCACCACGATGCCGTCCGCCCAGGACACCGGCTCGGTCTCCAAGACGTCCTGGAGGTACGGTACGTAGAGCGCCGCGACGCCAAGCCCCGCCGACGCCAGGACAGCCAGCGGGAGGAACGGATTCGCCCTGGTGAACAGCCGCTCCCTAAGGCCGAGCACCACGCCGAGCTGCGCCGCGAGCAGGGCGAGGAAGAGCACGCTCTGCCAGGCGTGTCCGGCTCTTTCGGCCCACAGACCCGCACCCAGCGCGATCAGTGTGATCACGACGCCCAGGCGCAGGACGCGCTGCCACAGGCCGGCCCCCAGCACATGCTCGTTCGGTGGCCGGGGCGGGCGCCGCATCGCCTGGCCGGAGACGGGCTCCGCGCCGACGGCGACGCCGGTCAGCCCGTGGGTGAGGAGGTTGATCCAGAGGATCTGGCCCGCGCGCAGCGGCAGCGCGAGGCCCATGAACGGGCCCAGCAGCATGACCAGGATCTCCGCCGCGCCACCTGACATTGCGTAGACCAGGAAGCGGCGGATGTTGTCGTAGACCCGGCGGCCCTCCTCCACCGCCGCCACCACGGTGGCGAGTTCGTCGTCCGCCAGGACCAGGTCGGCGGCCTGCCTGGCCACCTCGGTACCGCGCCGGCCCATCGCCACCCCGATGTCCGCCCGCTGGAGCGCCGGACCGTCGTTGACCCCGTCGCCGGTCATCGCGGTGACCGCGCCGCCCGCGCGCCAGGCCTCGACGAGGTCGAGCTTCTGCTGCGGATCGGTGCGTGCGAAGACCCGCACCCGCGACAGGTCCGGCACGGCCCCTGCGGCGAGCTCCCGGCCGGTGACCACCTCGGCCGCCGTCTCGCCGTCCTCCAGCAGGCCGATCCGGTCGGCGATCGCGCGGGCGGTGGCGGGGTGGTCCCCGGTGATCAGCACCGGGGTGACGCCGGCCCGTCGGCAGGCCGCGACGGTCGCGGCGGCCGCCGGCTTGGGTGGGTCGCTCAGCGCGGCCAGTCCGAGCAGGCGCAGCTCGGACTCCACCCGACCGTCGGCGGCCTCCCGAAGCCCCGACGCGACGGCCAACACCCGGTAGCCCTCGGCTGCGAGCCGGGCGGCCGCCTGCCGGGCCCGGTCCAGTTCGTCGGGGTCGGCGTCGAGCACGTCCGGGTCGAGGACGGCTTCGGGAGCGCCCTTGAGGCAGATCTCCCGCTGCCCGGAGGGGGTGCGGTGCACGGTTGCCATGCGCTTGAGAACGCTGTCGAAGGGCAGCTCGTCGACCCGGGGACACTCCTCGGCCAAGGTGTCGAGGTCGCATCCGGCCTTCACTGCGGCCACCAGCAGCGCTGCCTCGGTCGGGTCACCGAGGACGGTCCACTGGCCGTCGTCCGCCTCGGGCGGCCGCAGCGCGGCGTCGTTGCACAGCGCGGTCACCCGCAGCAGGGCCCGGGCCGCGGCTTTCGCTTCGGCGCCCTCCACCTGGATCTCCCCGACCGGCTGGTAGCCCGAGCCGGTGATCGTCGCCTCCCATCCGGGTGCCCACAGTCGCTCGACCACCATGCGGCCCTCGGTGAGCGTGCCGGTCTTGTCGGTCGCGAGCACGGTCACCGAGCCGAGCGTCTCGACGGCCGGGAGTCTGCGGACGACGGCATGCCTCAGGGCCATCCGGCGGGCGCCGAGCGCGAGCGCGAGTGTCACCACGGCGGGCAGCGACTCGGGGACGGCTGCCACGGCGAGACTGATCGCGGTGACCGCCATCGCCTCGGGTGCCTGGCCGCGTACCAACCCCAGCGCAAACACCACCAGGCACAGGCCGACCGTGACCAGCGCCAGCACCCGGCCCAGCCCGGCCAGCCGGCGCTGCAACGGGGTCGGTTGCGGACGCGGGCGCAGCGAGGTCGCGATCCGGCCCAGCGCGCTGTCCGCCCCGGTGGCCGTGGTGACGGCGACCGCCCGCCCGCGCAGCACCGTCGTGCCGGCGCTGAGGCCGCCGGCACCGATCACGTCCTTCTCCACGGGAACCGACTCGCCCGTCAGCATCGACTCGTCCACCAGCAGCGCTGAGGCATCCGCAAGTTCGGCGTCGGCGGGGACGATGTCCCCCTCGGCGAGGAGCAGGACGTCGCCTGGCACGACCGTGGCGGCGGCCACCTCCCGCTCCTCACCGTCGCGCAGCACCCGCGCCACCGGAGCGGAGAGCGCGGACAGCGCGGCCACCGCGTTGGCCGCGCGGATCTCCTGGGTGACCCCGACGGCGGTGTTCACCAGGATGACCAGCCCGATCACGATCGCATCGGCGTGGTCACCGGTCGCCACGGTCAGCGCGACCGCGGCGAGCAGGACCAGGATCAGCGGGTCGCTCAGCTGGGCAGCGACACGGGACCACAGCGGCGGGCTCGGCGGCGCGCCGACCTCGTTCGGCCCGTGAACCGCGAGCAGCCGTTGCACCTGCTCGTCCGTGAGCCCCGCACGGCGGACGGCGGTCGGTGTCACCGCTCGCCCTGCCCCCGCGGAAGGACGCCGTCGAGCGGATCGAGGCCGCCCTGGTCGAGTCTGAACGGCGGATAGCTATCGGTCATCAGGGCCGCGTAGGCGGCGACCCGGAGCACCCACCGGTTCATGCCGACCAGCAGGTCGAAGATGCCGGTCGGGTACTTGTCCGTGACGGCGAGCGCCACTCCCACGTACAACGCAAGCAGGCCGATGAGCCCGCCGCCCCACACCTCGCGGAAGCCGCCGAGGAAGAACGCGACCACGAGGTAGTGCGGCAGCGCCAGCAGCCACCACTTCACCAGCACCAGCCCGCGCGAGAGTTCACCCGGGTAGGCGATGTCCAGCCACGCGGGGTAGTCGGGCTCCGCGCCGAGGCTGAACGGCGGGTACCGGTCGGTGCCCAGACCTCCGTACGCGTAGTACGACACCCGCCAGGACCAGCGCAGCACACCCACGTTGAAGTCGAAGATGCCGCGCGGGTAGCGGCCGGTGAACAGGATCGCGAAGAACGCGACCACGGTCAGCAGGACGAAAGCCACCCACAGAAAGCACAGGACGATCCAGTGCGGGATGACCAGGACCCACTTCACCAACCAGAGCCAGCGCGAGAGCGGCTGATCGAGCCGGGCTTCCACCCGGACCGGTGGCGGGGCGGGAGCGGCCATGGCGATCAACCTCCTGGGCGACACGACAGGGAGGGGTGCGGCCGACCTCGGGCCGTGCCGTGGACATCTCCCGGCGGGCGGGTTCTCGCGCATCTCCCATGCTCGCCCCGATACGGGACACTCGCGAGGGCCGGACCGTCCCCGAGGTGGGGCCGGGCGGCCCTTTGGGTTGCGGCACCCGGCAGTGCGCGGTCGGATCAGGGGCGACCGCATTGCTCCCGAGCCGAGGACGGGTACGAGATGGACACCGCAGTCCCTCACGAGCGACGGATCGTCGTCGGCGTCGACGGCTCGTCCCCGGCCGAGCGCGCACTGCGATGGGCCGTCGGACAGGCCGCCGCGACCGGCGCCGCGGTCGAGGCGGTCATCTGCTGGCGGTTCCCCACGGTCCACGGCTGGGCACCGGCATCGGTCGACCGCGAACTCGGAGCGGTCGCCGGCAGGATGCTGGCACAGGCCGTCGCCCGGGCCACCGCGGACGACGACCCGGTCGAGATCCGCGAGATCGTCGAGTCCGGACACGCTGCGGAGATCCTTCTCGAACGGGCGCGCGGTGCCGAGCTCCTGGTCGTCGGCAACCGGGGGCTCGGCGGCTTCGCCGGCACACTGCTGGGCTCAGTGGGCCAGCACTGCGTCCAGCACGCCCCGTGCCCGGTCGTCGTCGTGCGCGGCGACCAGGCCCAGCAGCGGGGCTGACCCTGCCCACGTTCTCCAAAGAGCCGCCAGAGACCGGCGATCAGCGGCCGACACCATCGACGGGCAACACCGTGAACGACATGCCCGGACCGGGGATTGCGGTCGGAATCAGACAGAGCAAGACTTCTTAGGTAAGGCTTGCCTTCAATCCAGCCTGCTCTGACTGTCGCGCTTCTCGGAGCCCATCATGTCCGGTCCGCAGATCGTCCTGCTCGGCGCCGTCGCCGGCCTCACCGTCTTCCTCGGCCTTCCTGTCGGACGCCTGCAGAGCCCCGCTCCGCGGCTGAGGACTGCGCTGAACGCGGTCGCCATCGGCATCCTGCTCTTCCTGCTCTGGGACGTCCTGACGGCCGCCTGGGAACCGACCGACGCCGCACTAGGCGACCACCACTGGGCCGGCGCCGCCACCGGCGGCCTGGTGCTCGCTTCGGGCCTGGCCGTCGGCCTGATGGGCTTGGTGCACTACGACCGATGGATCGCCCGCCGTCAGGCATCGCGGGTCTCGTTGTCGCAGGGCCCTGGCGCTTCGGCCGTGACCGAAAGACTGGCTCCCCGGGCCCGCTCCAGGGCCGCCGGCCTTGCCCTGATGATCGCCATCGGCATCGGCCTGCACAACCTCGCGGAAGGCCTGGCCATCGGCAACTCCGCGGCGAACGGCGAACTCTCGCTCGCCATCCTGTTGATCATCGGTTTCGGCCTCCACAATGCCAGTGAGGGCTTCGGCATCGTCGCCCCGCTGGCCGCGGCAGGCGAGCGACCCTCCTGGGGCAGCCTCGCGCTGCTCGGCCTCATCGGCGGCGGCCCCACCTTCGTGGGCACTCTGATCGGCCGGCAGGTGGTCAATGACACCGTGAGCATCGCGTTCCTGGGCCTGGCCGCCGGCTCCATCCTCTACGTGATCATCGAGCTCCTCGCGGTGGCGCGTCGCGGCGGGATGAAGGTGCTGACCACCTGGATGATCCTGCTGGGCCTGCTCCTGGGCTTCGCCACCGACGCCGTCGTCACCGCCGCCGGAGTGTGAGGCCCGGCCGCAGCCGGGCCGCGTCGCGGATCATCGGCTTGGTCGCGGTATGAGGCGGGCCGACCAGGTGCGCCCGGCCCTCCGCGGTCGGGGCCACTCGGCCCTGCCGGTGGCGGTACCGGTGCCCGTACGGTGCCAATTGGGGGCACGGTACGACTCCGGTTGGAGGAGCGATGATCGGCCCTGGAGAGTCCCGTTCCGTCGTCGTCGGTGTGGATGCGCGGGACAGCGTGCGGCCGGCCCTGGACTGGGCCGCCGACGAAGCCGAGCGCCGTGAAGCACCGCTGCGGCTGGTCCATGCGGTACCGCCGGGCCGCCACGGGCCGCGCGGAACCGACGGCTCCGGGCAGCGGGAGGCCGGGCAGCGGCTGCTCGACGAGGCCGCCGCCTCCGTCTCCGGTCGGCATCCCGGCCTCCACATCGCCACCGTCCTGGAGGAGGGCGCGCCCGCCCAGGCGCTGTGCCGCGAATCGCACAATGCGTGCCTGGTCGTCCTCGGCTCGCGGCGGCTGAGCCGCCTGGAGGAGTTCCTCAGCGCGAACTCGGTGGCCGTACCGGTCAGCGCCCAGGCCGCCTGCCCGGTGGTCGTGGTACTGGAACCCGGGAACAGCACCGAGCAGCCGCCGCACCTCGTCGTCGGAGTCGACGGCAGCCCGGCCTCCCACGCCGCCGTCGAGCACGCCTTCGAGACCGCCGCAGCGCGTGACACGCACCTGCGGGCGCTGTGGGTATGGCAGCCGTCGCTACTGGAGTCCACGGACGAAGTCAACGCGCTACAGAAATGCCGCCGCCAGCTCTCCGAGGCGGTAGCCGAACAGACGGCGAACCACCCCAGCGTCACCGTCACCCGCCAGGTGGTACGCGGACATCCCGTCGAGGAGCTGGCCAAGGCCTCCGAGAACGCACTGGCCGTCGTCGTCGGACGGCGCGGCCGAGGCGGGTTCACCGGAATGCGGCTCGGCTCCGTCCCACACGGCCTGCTGCACCGCGCCCACTGCCCGGTCGTCACCGTACCCGCACCCGAGTGAGCCACGCTGCCGGCCGGTCCGGGAGACGTCCTGCCCCGGCAGGTCACCGTCAACGTGCGTCCCGGATGACAGCCGCCGCTCCGCGTGGAGACTGGAGTGGGGGCCGACCCGCAGGAGGACTCGCGTGGTGACGTTCCGGGACTTCCTGGCAAGATTCCGCCCGACCGGAGCGCCGGGTGCGAGTGCGACCGGCGTCCCTGCGGACCGCGCGGCGGAGCTGACCGCCGAACTGGGGCCGTCCCTGGCCGAACTGACGCAGGCCCAGGAGGAGGCCGCAGCGATCCGTGCCGCAGCCGCACAAGAGGCCGAGAACATGCGGCGGATGGCCGCGCAGCGGGCCGAGGAGATCGTCGCGGAGGCCCGCGACCAGGCACCGCAGGTCCGGGCGGAGGCCGCTTCCGCGGTACGTCGTCCGGCTCAGGCCGAGGCGGGCAGGCTGCTTGCGGCGGCCGATCGGGCGGTGACGGACGCCCGCCGCCGGATTACGGAACGGATGCCCGCACTGGTCGACCGGGCGGCAGCACAGGCGCTGCCGCACACTGAGGGACCGAGGAGGTCCCGGTGAGCGCCGGGTGGGTCGGCGGGGTGACCCGGGCGCGGGCCCTGCTCTCCCGCTGCCTGGGCCTCCAAGGGGCGCGGGAACTCGCGTCCGCCCCCACGCTCGGTGATGCCCTGAGGCAACTGGCGGCGACGCCCTACCGCAGGGACCTCCTCCCGGACGCCGACCTCGCCCAGGCGCAGCGAGCGGTCTCCGAGACACTGCTGTGGCACCTCCGGGTACTGGCCGGCTGGCTGCCGCGCGCCGGTGCGAACGCGCTCCGGGTGCTGGCGGGCGGGTTCGAGATCGCCAATATCGAGGGCCGGCTGCGCTCCTTCACCGGAGTCGAGCCTCCTCCGCCGTACCGGCTCGGGGCGCTGGCGACCGCTTGGCGCCGCCTGGCGCGGGCCGGGAGCCCCGCCGAGCTGCGGGCTGCCCTGGCCGCCTCGGCGTGGCTGGACCCGGGTGGCGAGGACCCGGCGTCCGTGGCCACCGCGCTACGGGTCGCGGCCGCCGCCCGGACCGCCGAGGCGGTGCCGCCCGCACGGCGGTGGGCGGCGGGCCGGGCCGCGCTGCTGGCGGCCCGCGACCGGTACGTCACGGGGCGTCCGCTGCCTGCGGCGGCCGCGCGGCGCGCCTCCCCGCTCCTGGGGCCGCGGGCCGTCGGGGCGGCCTCGTTCGAGGAGTTCCGCCGTCACCTGGTGCCGGACGCCCGCTGGGCGGTGGACGGAGTCGAGGACGCGGCGGACCTGTGGCGGGCGGAGGCCCGCTGGTGGACGGTGCTCGACCGGGACGGCGGGGCGTTGCTGCGTGGCACCCACTTCGGCCTCGCGCCGGTGGTGGGGGCCGTGGCGGTGCTGTCTGCGGACGTGTGGCGGGTGCGGGCCGCGCTGGTGCTGGCCGAACGCGGCGGGTCTCCGGAGGCGTTCGATGCGCTGGGCTGAGGCGATGTCACCGGTCCGGATGCGGCGGGTGGCGGTCGTGGCGCCCACCGGGGCGCTGCGCGAAACACTGCTGCTGGTCGCGGAGGCGGGCTGTGTGGAAATCGACCGGGTCGAGGAGGTGCCGCCGGGACCGGCGGGCCGACGGCTGCGGCGGCTCACCGCCGCGCCGGGCGGGTCCGCCGCCCTGTCCGGCGCGCCGCCCGATCTCGACGCGCTGGAGCGGCAGCACCGGGGTGATCTCCTGGCGGGCGAGGCGGAGCTGGAGGAGCGGCTGGCGAGCGCGGTCCGGCAGGGCGAGGTGTCTGCCCTTGCGGGCTGGTGCCCCGCCGCGGAGGTGCCGCGCCTGGCCGAGCGGCTGGGCCCGGTCGGGGGCGCGGTGCTGCCGTTGCGCCCGCCTCGCGGGGTCGACCCGCCCACGCAGCTGCGCGATGCCGGACGGGTGCACCGGGCGTTCGTCCCGCTGGTGGCGACGTACGGCGCGGTGCCGTACGCGGACCTCGACCCGTCCTGGCCGGCCGGGATCGCCTACGTGGTGATGTTCGGCCTGATGTTCGGCGATGCCGGACACGGGCTGCTGCTCGTGCTGACCGCGCTGCTGCTGTGGCGCGGTCGCATCCCCCGGCGGCTCGCGCGGCTGCGCCGGCTGTGGCCGTTCGTGGCCGGCGCCGGGCTGGCCGCCACGCTGGCGGGTGCGGCGTACGGGGAGTTCTTCGGTCCGACCGGGCTGCTTCCGGTGCTGTGGCTGGATCCGCTGGACGAGCCCGGGCGGCTGCTGCTGGCGGCCGTCGGCCTCGGCGGGCTGCTGCTGGGGCTGGCGTACGCGGCCGGGGTGGTGAACAGGTGGCGCGAGGGAGGCCCGGCAAGGGCGCTGTACGCGACCTCCGGGGTGGCCGGTTTCGCGGTCTTCCTCGGCCTGGGCCTGGTCGGCGGCGGAGCGTACCTGCACGTACCGGTGGCTGCGGTCGCCGGGGCGGCGCTGGCGGTCACCGGGCTGGCGCTGGCCGGTACGGGCCTGTTCGCCGCGACCGGCGGTGGGCTGGGCGGCGCGGCGCAGACCGGGGTGCAGCTCTTCGACGTGCTGGTGCGAATCCTCGCCAACACCGTGTCCTTCGCGCGGCTCGCCGCATTCGGCCTCACCCACGCGGCCCTCGGGCAGGTGGTGTGGCACGGCACGGCCGCTCTGGCCGGGCGGGGTCCGTGGGCGCTGATCGGCGCGGTGCTGGTGTTCGTCGCGGGCAACGCCCTGGCCGTCGCACTGGAAGGGCTGGTGGCCGGGGTTCAGGCCCTGCGGCTTGAGTTCTACGAGCTGTTCTCGCGTGTGTTCGAGGGCCTGGGCCGGCCGTTCCGGCCCTGGCGGCTGCCCGTCCGACGTACGGAGGTGAGCTGAGTGGTCACCTGGCTGATCGCGCTCCCGGTCCTGGCCGCGGCGTTCGGCGCCGTCCATCTGCTGACCCGTCGGCGCGGCCGTGCGGCCGTGCGCTGGCTGCTCGGGGTCAATGTGCTGCTGATCGGTGGCGCGCTCGCCCTGCTGGTGACCGCGCTCACCAGCACCGCCCGGGCGGACGCGCCGGCAGCCGCCGCGAGTTCGGGGTCCGGGTCGGCCGCGCTGATCGGCGCCGCGATCGCGGTGGCGGGCGCGTCGATCGGGGCGTCGCTGGCGGTCGCCTACACGGGAGCCGCCGCGATCGCCGCGCTGAGCGAGCGCCCGGAGCTCTTCGGACGGGCGATGGTCATCGTCGGCCTCGCCGAGGGCATCGCCGTGTACGGCCTGGTGGTGGCGATCCTGCTGATCGGGAAGGCCTGACGTGGGCGCGGTGGCTGCCATCGGCGAGCGGACCCGGGTGGCCGGGCTGGCACTGGCCGGGGTGGTGGTACTGGTCGCCGAGCGGCCCGAGGAGGTTCGGCGGGCCTGGGCCGAGCTGCCCGAGGGCGCAGAGCTGGTCATCCTCACACCGGACGCGGCGCGGGCGGGCGGCCGCGAACTCGCGGAGGGGGCCCGGCCGCTGACCGTCGTGATGCCCCCGTGAACGCCGAACCGCCGACCGACGCACTGCGCCCGGTGCGGGCGGAGCTCCTGCGCACCGCCCGGGCGGACGCGGAAGCGCTCCTCTCCGAGGCACGCCAGGACGCCGACCGTACACTTGCGGCCGCCAGGGCCGAGGCCGAGGCGATCCTCGGCCGTGCCCGACAGGATGGGGCGGCCGACGGGCGGGCAGCGGCGCGGCAGGAACTCACCCGCGCCCGCAGCGCTGCCCGGAACGCCGAGCTGGCCACCCGGGGCGCGGCCTATGCGGAGCTTCGCCGGCGCATCACCGCGCGTCTGCGCGAGCTGTGCCAGGCGGACCCGGCGTACGGCGAGCGGCTGGCAGCACGGGCACGATCCCTGCTCGGCCCGGATGCCCGGGTCGTCGGGCACCCCGACGGCGGCGTCCTGGCGACGGCCCCGGGGCGGGTGGTCGATCTCGGCCTGCCCGCCGTGACCGACCGGGTGCTGGAGCGGTTCGGCTCGGACGCGGAGGCGCTGTGGGAGCCGTGACCCCGTATCGGATCCTGCGGGTCGCCGGTCCGCTGGTGGAGCTGGCGTGCTCCGGTGACATCGCCATGCACGACGTGGTGCTGCTCGGTGAAACCGGACTGCCCGGGGAGGTGGTGGCGATCGGCGGCGGGGTGGCGACCGTGCAGGCGTACGAGTACACCGGCGGTCTGGCACCGGGGCATCCGGCCCGCCCTCGGGGCGGGCCACTGCGCGCGGCGCTGGGGCCGTGGCTGCTCGGCGGTGTCTTCGACGGCCTGCTCCGCCCGCTTGCCGATGCCGGGGACCGGCTCGTCCCCGGCGGTGGCAGCCGCGCGGACGGCCGCACCTGGCGCTTCGTCCCGTCCGTCGAACCAGGCGCACGGACGGATGAGGGCGGCGTGCTCGGGACGGTCACCACCCAGGCGGTGCCCTTCCGCGTTCTGGCGCCGCCTGGCTGTTCGGGGCCGGTGGAGCGAATCGCCCCCGAGGGCCGCTACCCGGCCGACGCGGTGCTCGCGGTGGTCGGCGGCACCGAGGTCCGGATGGCTGCCGAGTGGCCGGTCCGCACCCCTCGCCCGGTGCGCGCGCGGATCGACGCCGTCGAGCCCCTGCACACCGGCCAGCGGGTGATCGACCTGCTGTTCCCGGTGGCCCTGGGCAGCACGGTCGCCGTCCCGGGCGGCTTCGGCACCGGCAAGACCGTCCTGCTCCAGCAGATCGCCAAGTGGTGCCACGCCGATGTCATCGTCTACGTCGGCTGCGGAGAGCGCGGCAACGAGATGGCCGACGTGATCGCCGAACTCGCCGAGCTGGACGACCCCAGGACCGGAGGACGCCTCGCCGACCGGACGGTCGTGGTCGCCAACACCTCCAACATGCCGATGATGGCCCGCGAGGCGAGCGTCCACACGGGCGTGACGGTGGCCGAGTTCTTCCGCGACATGGGACTCGACGTGGTGGTGATCGCCGACTCCACCTCGCGCTGGGCCGAGGCGCTGCGCGAGTTCGCCTCCCGGATGGGTGAACTCCCCGCCGAGGAGGGCTACCCGGCCCGCCTCGCCTCGGAGCTGGCGGCCTTCTACGAGCGGGCCGGAGCCGTCCGTACCCTTTCGGGTGCCCCGGGCACGGTGACCGTGCTGGGCGCCGTCTCACCGCCGGGCGGGGACCTGGCCGAACCGGTCACCGCACACACCGAACGCTTCGTGCGCTGCCTGTGGACGCTCGACCGGGAGCTGGCCTACGCCCGCCACTATCCGGCGATCTCCTGGGCCGGCTCCTTCTCCCGCGACGCCGCAGCCCTCTCCACCGCCCGGGCGCGCTCCGGCGACCCGAGCTGGGCACGGCACCGCGAGCAGGTCGCCGCCCTGCTCACCGAGGCGGACCGACTGGCCGACCTCGTCGAGCTGGTCGGCCTCACCGCGTTGCCGGACCAGGAGCGGATCAGCGTGCTGGCCGGCCGGCTGGTCCGGGAAGGGGTGCTCCAACAGAGCGCGCTGTCCGCGCGGGACGCATACTGCGCGCCGGAGAAGACCGCCGCGCTGGTGGAGGCCGTTCTCGCGGTCGCCGCCCGGTGCCGGGAGCTGGTGGAATCCGGCACCCCGGCGGACGCGGTCGAGGTCGTCGACTTCACGCCGCTGCTGCGCGCCCGCGAGGAGACCGGGCCCCGGAGCGCCGCAGGAGTGGCCGCCCGGCGGGACGCCGTCCTGCAGGCGCTGGCACCAGGGGGACGGCCGTGAGGTGGAGCGAGGTCGAGTACACCGACGTCCGCGAACTGCGCGGTCCGCTCGCGGTGGTGGGCGGGGTCACCGGGGTCGGCTGGGACGAGTTCGTCCGGATCACCCTCGGCTCGGGCGAGCAGCGGCACGGCCTCGTCCTGGAGGTCGACCGCGACCTCGCCGTGCTCCAGGTACTGGAGGGCACCGCGGGCATCGACCCGACGGCGGTGCGGGCCGCCTTCGCGGGCAGCCCGCTGCGCATTCCGGTCGGGCCGGGCTGGCTGGGCCGGGTCTGCAACGGGCGAGGTGAGCCGATCGACGACGGACCGCCGGTGTTCGGGGCTGCCGAGGCCGAGGTCGGCGGTACCCCGATCAACCCGGTTCGGCGTGTGCCCCCCTCCGAGCCCGTCCTCACCGGGGTGGGTGCCATCGACGTCCTCACCACGCTCGTACGGGGGCAGAAGCTGCCCATCTTCTCGGCGGCGGGTCTGCCGCATCTCGAACTCGCCGTACAGATCGCCGCGCAGTCCACGGCCGGCGGCGAGGAGTTCAGCGTCGTCTTCGCCGGCATGGGCCTCACGCACGCCGACGCGTCCTTCGTCCGCGGCGCCCTCGCCGAGCGCTCGGCCGCCGGCGAGCTGGTGCTGCTGCTCAACACCGCCGACGACCCGGTGATCGAACGGCTGCTCACCCCGCGTCTGGCGCTCACCGTCGCCGAGCACCTGGCCTTCGACGGCGGGCGGCACGTCCTCGTGGTGATGACCGACATGACCGCCTACGCCGAGGCGCTGCGCGAGGTCTCCGCCGCACGCGGCGAGATCCCCGCCCGGCGGGCCTATCCCGGCTACCTCTACAGCGACCTCGCATCGCTGTACGAACGCTGCGGCCGCATCCGCGACCGCCCCGGCTCGGTCACCGTCCTGCCGGTCCTCACCATGCCCGCCGGCGACATCACCCACCCGGTCCCCGACCTCACCGGCTACATCACCGAGGGGCAGATCGTCCTCACCCGCGAGGCCCACGCCCGCGGCGTGTACCCGCCGGTGGACCCGCTCTCCTCCCTCTCCCGCCTGATGCGCAAGGGTGCCGGCCCCGGGCGCACCCGGGAGGACCATCTCGACGTCGCCGCCCAACTGCTCGCCGCGCTCGCCCGGGCCCGGCAGGTCCGGGAGCTCGCCGACCTCATCGGCCGCCCCGCCCTCAGCCCCACCGACCTGCGGTACCTGGAACTCGACGAGGCCTTCCAGCTCGGCTTCCTGGCCCAGCGCCCCGACGAGAACCGTCCGCTGGACGCCTCCCTGGCGCTTGCCTGGGAGGTACTGCGCACCCTGCCCCGCGGCCAGCTCGCCATGATCCCCTCCGAACTGCTCGACCGGCACGGTGTCGCATGACCCCACCGCGCCCCGGAGGGCCGCACCCCGAATCGGGGCGGGCCGGACGGCTGCGCCTGCGGCACCGGCTCGGGGTCGCACTGCGCGGGGCCGAGCTGCTGGACCGCAAGCTCGCCGTCCTGCGCGAGCGTCACCGACAGCTGGCGGCCGAGGAGGAGGCCGCCCGGCGGGCCTGGCACACGGCGGTGCAGGAGGCCGAGACGTGGCTGCTGCGTGGGCTGCTGCTGAGCGGCGATCGGGCGCTGGCGGCGGTCGGCGCGGACCAGGCCGATGTCGTCGTCGAGTGGACGGTGTCGATGGGCGTTCGCCACCCGTCCAGGGCCGTCTGCACCGACTCCGTACGGGCACCCACCGAGCCCTTGCCCGCCAACACGGCCCTCGCACACGCGGAGACCGCCTACCGCACCGTGGTGCGAACGGCTGCCGGGTACGCGGCGGCACGCACCGCGGCCGGCCTGGTCCAGGCCGAGATCGACCGTACCGGGCGGCGGGTCCGCGCCCTGCGCAGGCACTGGATCCCGCGCCTCGCCGAAGCGCTGGCGCACCTGGACCAGGGGCTCGAGCAGGCCGAGCACGAGGACGCGGTCCGCCGCCGCTGGGCTGCCGGCGCGGCCGGCCGCTCGCCGACAGCGGGAGCGGGCTCCGCGGGCAGAGCCGACACGACGCGATGACTCGCCTCCCTGCGCCTCCGGGAGAGGCGGGGAGGCGAGTCGCGCTCTGCCCGGCGGCGAGCAGACCGGCCCGTCCGAAGTGCGGCTGGTGTCGCCGCTGCCCAGGCTGGAAGTGGTACCGCCATCGGAGAACAGGAGGCCGTCATGGGCCGCTTGGACGGCAGGGCCGCGATCGTCACGGGCGGCGCACGCGGGATCGGCGCGGCGATCGCCCGCCGGTTCGCAGCAGAGGGCGCGGCAGTGACCATCGCGGACGTCCTGCACGAGGAAGGTGAGTCGCTCGCGGCCGAACTCGGACCGCCCACGAGGTTCCACCCCTTGGACGTCACCAACCCGCACGACTGGTCGGCCGCGATCGCGGAGGCCGAGCGCGCGGCGGGTCCGCTGTCACTCCTGGTCAACAACGCCGGGATACTCGAATTCGGCAGCATCGAGATGCAGACTCCGGAGTCCTTCCGCCGGGTCCTGGACGTCAACCTCTTCGGCGCCTGGCTCGGCCTGCACATCGCGGTCCCAGCGCTGCGCCGCGCCGGAGGTGGTGTCGTGGTCAACATCTCCTCCACCGCCGGCCTGATGGGATACGCCGAGATCGGCGCTTACACGGCCAGCAAGTGGGGGCTGCGCGGCCTCACCAAGGCCGCCGCCCTGGAACTCGCCCGCGACGGTGTCCGGGTCTGCTCCATCCACCCGGGGCCGATCAGCACACCGATGACCGCCGGGATGGACGACTCGGTCGCCTCGAGCCAGCCCATTCCCCGCTTCGGCCGCCCGGAGGAGGTCGCCGCGATGGCCCTGTTCGTGGCCGCTGACGCCACCTACTCGACCGGATGCGAGTTCGTCGTCGACGGTGGCGCGACGACCGGCAGCATGATCCTCGCTGCCCCCGAGACTTGACTCAGCGCCGAGTAGAGGTCGGCGTGGTCCGCTCCACGACCGCAACCACGCTCCACCCCGAAGATCCTCCTGGGAGACCGCAATGAGAGCCGCCATCGGAGACCGCGTCATCGTGGAAGGCACGCGCCCCGGCGTACCGCGGCGCGACGGGAAGGTGACCGCGCTGCACCGGCCGGACGGCGAACCGCCCTGGGAAGTCCTGTGGTCGGACACGGGGCATTCCACCCTGTTCTTCCCCGGTCCGGATAGTCGCCTGCACCACTTCACCCGGCAAGCCCCGAGCAGGCAGGCACCCCGGCCGCCCGACCGAGCGCACACCTCCTCGAAGACGGAGCGGAGCGAGCCGACCAGGCCCGGGGAACCCACCGGCGGTCCGGAACAGGCCATGCCGAGCAACCCCGGCGACCTCGGCAGACGAGTCGCGCTGCGTCGTGAGCAACTGGGACTCAGCCGGGAACAGACCGCAGTCCGGGCCGGCATGGCGGTGAGGTACCTGGAGTACCTGGAGACCTCGCCCACCGACGTCGAGAGAGGAGCACTGGCCCGGCTGGCCGCCGTGCTGGACACGTCGGTCACCCAGTTGCTGGGGGGCGGACTCGACCTGCCGCCCGGCCGCGCGAGCGCCGCCGCGCACCCGGTGCTGGAGGAGCTGGCACGTTCCGAGTGCTGGGAGCGACTGTCCACCGACGGAGTCGGTCGGGTGGCCCTGGGCACCGCAACGGGTCCCATCGTCCTTCCGGTCAACTACTGGGTGCTGGACGGCACACTGATCTTCCGCACAGCTGCCGACGGTCCGCTTGCCGCCACCATCGGCCAGCGCGTCGCCTTCGAGGTCGACCGGATCGACGAGGTGCTGCGCACCGGCTGGAGCGTGCTGGCCACCGGTGACGCCCACCGGATCGACGACCGGCCGGCGCTGGCTCACCTGAAACAACGGGACAAGCCGTCACCCTGGGCGGGCGGTGAACGGGACCTGTGGGTCCGGATCAAGCCGACCGAACTCAGCGGCCGCGTGATCCGTACCGCCGACGACCCGACGCGGTGACGCCCGTCCGACGACATGGTGGCCACCAACCGTCACCTGCGCGGCCGGGCCCCGGTGGCCTTCGCGCCCGAGTCGGCCCACCCCGCCGCCCCGGGTAGACCAGGCCCCGGCAGGCCGCGCTCGCCGCCGATCTCCGGTACCGGCGGATCGTCGGGGTCACAGTCCGGCCAGGGCGATGTAGCCGCCGATGGCGATGGCCGCGTTGTGGCCGATGTTCCGGGCCCCGGAGGACGTGCCGAGGATGACCGTCATCAGTCCGAGGCTCAGCAGGACCTCGAGCGCGAACACCGCACCGGTATCGATACCTGCCCGGGGCCGGGTGGCGCCCACCTGCCCCGCCGTCCCGAACAGCGCGCGCAGCACACCGGCCGCCGCGATCGCCCCCGCCAGCTGCGCGGCGACGTACGCCGGAACGCGCCGCCACGGGAAGTGCCCGCGAGCGGCGAACGCCATGGTCACCGCAGGATTGAGGTGGGCCCCGGAGGTCTCGCCCAGTGTGTAGATCAGTGCCAGCACCATCAGTCCCGGGGCTACCACGGCGGCGGGTCGGCCCACCTGGCCGCCGGTGACGCCGTCGACCACGCCCGCGCCGGCGGCGACCAGGACCAGGAAGAACGTTCCCACGCCCTCTGCGCTCAGCCGCCGCCACCCGGACCGCTGGCTCGTGGTCATCCGTCCCACCTCCCCGGTAGTTCCTCCACGGTGCGCCGTACGGGCATCGGTCGGCCAGGGCCTATCAGGCCACCTCGGTGATCACCCAGGTCCGCACGGTCCTGGTGTCCGCTCCGCCCGAGTCACGGTACCGGCCGAGTCGTGGGCGTTCGGCGACGAGGCCGAAGTGTTCCGCGCCTTCGCCCGAGCCCACCCCGGCCAGGTCAGCCTGCTAATGGACACTTACGACACTGAGGCCGACTCGCGGGCGCCGCCCGCGTGCTGCGCGAACTCGGACTGCACGAGGGCTGCGCACTACGCCTCGACAGCGGGGACCTCGGCGCGCTTGCCGTCTCCGCCCGGAGAGGCGCTGACGACCGTGGTCCGGCGGACGACCGCGCCGCCCGGAAGCTATCGCAGTCGGAACTCCCCCACTCTCCGCGTCCGCACGGGTACGTCAGGTCCGCTCAGCGAGGAAGGCAGCGGCGCTGTTCAGGGTGGTCAGGCGGGGGTAGTCGTCCTCGTCGATCCGGCAGCCTGCACGCTGGGCCAGTCGTTCGACCAGGTTCAGGAAGTCCAGCGAGTCGAGTTCGAGGGCTTCCCGGAAGGCGGCGTCGGGTCCGATCGTGGTGAAGTCCGCGTCCGGGACGATCTCGGTGAGCGCCTCCTGGACGAGGAGCAGGGCCTGGTCGCGGTTCACAGTTCCTCCGGTGTGCGCAGTAGCCGTTCGAGGGCTGCCAGGTAGCGGGCACCGGTGGCGCCGTCGCTGGCCCGGTGGTCGGCGGACAACGTCGCCGTCACCACGGGACGGACGCCGAGCAGGCCGTCGACGGCGCACGGGCGGTCGACCACCTTGCCCAGGCCGACGAGGGCGACCTGGGGCGGATAGATGACGCCGAAGACCGCTTCCACGCCCTGGTCGCCAAGGCTGGTCACGGTGATGGTGGGGTCGGTGGTCTCGGATCCGCGCAGCCGGCCGGCCCGGGCGCGTGCCACCAGGTCCCGGAGCCGGGCCATGAGTTCCGCCAGCGGCAGGTCGGCGGCGCGGTGGATGGCCGGAGCCACCAGGCCGCCGCCGCGCAGTGAGACCGCGACCCCGAGGTGAACCTCGGGCGCCGGGACGAACCGACCGTCGGTGAAGAAGCCGTTGAGCTGGGGAACCTCCCGGGCAGCCCGCGCTGCGGCCTTGAGCAGCATGGCCGCGGGTACCAGGCGCTCGGAGACCGGGAGCCCGCGATTCTGCTCGCGCAGCCAGACGAGCGCGGGGCCGAGATCGATGGTGGTGGAGAGATAGTAGTGCGGGATCTCGCGCTTGGAGCGTGCCATCAGGTCACCGATGGCACGGCGCATCGCCTCGGAACGGTCGGCAGTCTCAGCGTGCCAGTCGGGGATGGGCGACACTTCGACGGTGGGAGCGGTCTGAGCAGCGGGAGCGGTCTCAGAGCCGGTCAGCATGGCCCGGACGTCGGCGACCCGGATCGCACCGTCCGCCCCGGTGCCCAGAACGCCCGCGAGATCGACCCCGCCCTCGGCGGCCAGGCGCCGTGCCATCGGCGTCGCACGGACCCGGCCTGTCGTCCTCGCGGGCGGCTGCGCCACGGGCGCGGCAGCGACCGGGGGCGCGGTCGCCTTCCGGGTCCGCGGCGACGCAGCCGCGACCTCGAGCGGCGGGGCAGCCGGCACATCGGCGCGGGTGATCCTGCCACCGGGCCCCGTGCCGTGCACGGTACTCAGGTCGACCCCGCGCTCCTCGGCGAGGCGGCGAACCAGCGGGGTCGGTGCGGGCGCGTACGAGACTGCCGACTCGTCGGCCGCCGGGGCTGCCAGCTGCGTGACAGCGCCCACCGGGTTGATCACGGCCAGCGGCGTCCCGACCGGAACCGTCTCGGCCGGCTCGACCAGCAGGCGCTCCACGACGCCGTTCTCGAAGCACTCCACCTCGATCGCGGCTTTGGCGGTGTCGACGACGGCGACGATGTCCCCCTTGTGCACCTGGTCGCCGGGGCGGACGAGCCATTCGAGCAGGGTGCCCTCGGTCATGTCGGCGCCGAGTGAGGGCATCGTGAACTCGGCCATCTCAACCCACCGTCCGAAGCACTGCCGCCACGATGTCGGGCACCTGCGGCAACGCCGCACGCTCCATTTCCGCAGCGTACGGCACCGGCACCTCCGCGCCGCACACCCGCTCGACCGGCGCGTCGAGGTCGTAGAAAGCCTGCTCGGTGATGCGTGCCGCGACCTCGGCGGACAGGCCGCCGCTGCGCCAGCCCTCGTCGACGATCACCGCGCGGTGGGTGCGACGGACCGAGCCGATGACGGTGGCGTCGTCGAGCGGGCGCAGACTGCGAAGGTCGATCACCTCGGCGTCCACCCGGTTCTGGTCCGCGAGTTGCTCGGCCGCGGTCAGGGCCTTGCCCAGCGAGCCCCCGTAGGTGACGAGGCTGACGTCGGTGCCCGATCGGCGGACCGCGGCGCTGTCGAGGTCGACCGGTCCGGGGTCGTCTGCGGTCGTGTCGGTGCCGTTGTAGAGGGAGCCGTGCTCGAAGACGATCACGGGGTCCGGGTCGGCCAGGGCCGGGGCGAGCATCCACCGCGCGTCCGCGACGGTGGCGGGTGCGAGGACCCGGATGCCGGGGATGTGCGCGTAGAAGGCTTCGAGGCTGTGGGAGTGCTGGGCGGCGAGTTGGCGGCCGGCGCCGGTGGTCATCCGGATCACCAGCGGCACCGCCACCTGCCCGCCGGACATGTGCAGCAGCGTCGCCGCGTTGTTCAGGATCTGGTCGAGGGCGAGCAGGCTGAAGTTGACGGTCATGATCTCCACGATCGGACGCAGCCCGGCGATCGCCGCACCGATCCCGGCCCCGACGAAACCCGACTCCGAGAGCGGGGTGTCCCGGACCCGTTCGGGACCGAACTCCTCCACCAGGCCCAGGCTGACACCGAAGGCGCCGCCGTAGCGGCCCACGTCCTCGCCCATCAGGAAGACCCGGTCATCGGCCGCGAGCGCCTCCCGCATCGCCGCACGCATCGCCTCGCGGTAGCTCATCGACTCGGCCTGACGGGCCCCGTCGCCGGTCATGACGACCCCTCAGCCGGGCTGTACACGAAGCGCAGCAGGTCCTCGACCGGTTCGGTCCCGCCCTGGCGTGCACGGTCGAGGGCCGTGTCCAGCTCCTCCCCGACCTCTTTCTCCACCGCAGCGAGCGCCTTGTCGTCCAGGCCGTCCTCGGCCCGCATCCGCGTGCTGAGCGCCTGGATCGGGTCACGCTCCTTCCAGCGTTCGACTTCCGCCTTGGCCCGGTAGCGGTCCGGGTCGTACATCGAGTGCGCGCGGAAGCGGTAGGTCCGCAGTTCCAGGAAGACGGGTCCGGCACCGTCCCGGATCGCCCGAGCGGCCCTCCCGGCGGCCCGCTCGACGGCCAGCACGTCCATGCCGTCGACCTCCCAGGCCACCAGCCCGTACGAGGCCGCGCGGGCGGCCAGGTCGGTCTGGGCGTGCTCGCGGTTCAGCGCGGTGCCCATGGCGTAGAGGTTGTTCTCGCAGGCGAGCAGCAGCGGAAGGTCCCACAGGGCGGCCAGGTTGGCGGTCTCGTGGAACTCGCCCTCGGCGAGTGCGCCGTCGCCGAACAGGCAGCAGGTCACGTGTTCCTGTCCGCGCATCCGGTCGGCGAGGGCCAGCCCCGCGGCGACCGGCAGGCCGCCCGCGACGATGCCGTGGCCGCCGTAGAACCGCCGGCTCACGTCGAACAGGTGCATGGAACCGCCGCGGCCGCGGCTGCAGCCGGTCACGCGGCCGAGCATCTCGGCGAACACCGACTCGGCGGGGATGCCGCGGGCCAGTGCGTGGCCGTGCTCGCGGTAGGTGGTGACCACCGCGTCCTCGGGTCCGAGTGCGCCGAGGACGCCCGCGGAGACGGCCTCCTCACCGATGCACAGGTGGACGAAGCCCCGCACCTCACCGCTGCTGTAGAGCTCGACGCAGCGCTCCTCGAACTGCCGGATGCGCACCATCTCCCGCAGCAGGTCTCGGCGGTGAGCCGCCTGCGCGGTCGGCCCGCCGCGGCTGTGGGTGCGGGTCCTGCCACGCGAGGCGGTCGGTGCTGGCGTTCGGCGCGGACTCATCGCGGTTCCTCCAGGGCCGAGGTGTCGCCCTCCGGGAGGCCCAGCTCACGCGCTTTCAGCAGTCGGCGCATCACTTTGCCGCTGCGGGTCTTGGGGAGGTGCTGGTCGAAGGCGATCTCGCGGGGCGCGATGGCCGGGCCGAGTCGCCTGCGCGCGAAGGCGGTGATCTCGCGGGCCAGGCCGGCGCCCGGCTCGAAGCCCGGCTTGAGGGAGACGAACGCCTTGACGATCTCACCGGCGACCGGGTCGGGGCGGCCGATCACCCCCGCCTCGGCGACCGCCGGATGCTCCATCAAGGTGCTCTCCACCTCGAACGGCCCGACCAGGTGGCCGGCAGACTTGATCACGTCGTCGGCGCGGCCGACGAACCAGTAGTAGCCGTCCTCGTCGCGCCGGGCCACGTCGCCGGTGAGGTACCAGCCGTCCGCGAAGGAGGCCTCGTAACGCTCCTCGGCGTTCAGATAACCACGGAACATCGACGGCCAGCCCGGACGCAGCGCCAGCTCTCCCTCGCGCCCGTGCACGTCGATCTCGCGCACTCGACCATCCGCCACCAGGGCCCGTCCGTCCGGCCCTCGCTCCAGCAGGCCCGCCTCCACCCCGGGCAGCGGGCGGCCCATCGAGCCGGGCCTGATCTCGGTGGCCGCGAAGTTCGCGATCATGATCGCGCCGGTCTCCGTCTGCCACCAGTTGTCGTGGATCGGCAGGCCCAGGATCTCCTGCCCCCAGCGGACCGCCTCCGGGTTGAGCGGTTCACCGACGCTGGCGATGAACCGCAGCGCCGACAGGTCGAAGGAGCGCGGCAAGTCGGGCGGGATGCCGCGGGGGCTGGCCCGCATCAGCATCCGAATAGCGGTCGGCGCCGTGTACCAGACGCTCACCCGCTCCTCGGCGAGGATGCCGTACCACCGGCGGGCCTCGTAGTCCCCCGCATCGACAACCATCGTCACCCCGTGGGTGAGCGGCGCGATGACCCCGTACGAGGTGCCCGTGACCCAGCCCGGATCGGCGGTGCACCAGAACACGTCGTCGGGATGCAGGTCCAAGGCGAAGGCCGCAGTGGCGTGGTGTGCCACCACGGCCTCGTGGACGTGTACCGCGCCCTTGGGAGTACCCGTGGTACCGCTGGTGAAGTGCAGCAGCGCCATGTCCTGCGGGTCGGTGTCCGGGATCGTGAACTCCTCGGATGCCTGCGCCAACAGCACATCGAACGAATGGGTACCCGGCAGCGGCTCGGCGCACGGGCCGACGATCAGCACCTGTTCCAATTGCGGCAACTGCTCGCGCCGGCCGGCCACCTTGCGCCGGTAGAGGTCCTCGGTCGTGACCAGCACCCGCACACCGCCCAGCAGCAGCCGTTCCTCGACCGGGACCGGCCCGAAGGCTGGGAAGAGCGGGCAGAACACCGAGGTGTTCTTCAGAGTCCCGAGAACGGACACGTACAGCTCAGGGCAGCGACTCAGCAGCGAGGCGACCCGGTCGCCGCGGCCCACGCCCAGTGAACGCAGCACATGCGCGAAGCGGTTCGTCCAGCGGGCCAGCTCGTCGTACGTGACCGTGCTGACCTGCCGGTCCACGGCGATGCAGCGCAGCGCGGCGCGCTCGCCGCGTCCGGCGGCGACGTGCCGGTCGACCGCCTCGTACGCAATGTTGAGCCCCCGGCCGCCCGGCAGCCCGTCGAGCGCCTCACGCGCCGAATCCCACGAGAAGTCGCGCCGGGCCCGCTCGTAGTCGGCGAGATTGGGCGCGACTCCCGGCACCGGCCGAGCACGGATGGCCTCGGTTTCCATGGCCGCTCCCCTTCCGGGTCGCCGACAGAGCCTCTTCCAGCCTGACAGACACGGGACCGCCCGGCCTGGGGGCGCGCGGCAAGGGCCCGGTCGCCCGCCCCGGGAACTTCGCGCCGCTCCCCCAGCTTGCCTGCTGAGCACCCGCACCGATCAGCCCGCCGACTGACTGCGCACCGGACAGGCGCTGGAGCACGTCTGGCTCCTCGCGACAGTCCACGGCCTGCGTGCCTCCGTCCTGCACCAGGCCGTCGAATGGCCGGAGACCCGGTGGCGCCTGCGCGACCCCGAAGGCCCACCCGACCACGTCCCGCTCATGCTGCGGCTCGGCTACGAACCTCTCGGACCGGCCACCCCGCGCCGCCCCGTCGAGGAGATCCTCGACCTGGCCGATTGGCACGACAGCCTGGGATACGGCGAATCGTCAGCCTGACCCACCCGGCCGCCCGGTGGACCAGCACGCCGGCCCTCATCGGGCGGACCTGCGGTCCGCTGCCGACCAGGAGCCGCCTCCGCGGCGACGGTGACTCGATGGGATCCGTGGTCCGCAGAACGCATCCAGTGTTCGACTGCGAAGCCGGAGAAGCCAGAGCTGCCGATTCACTCCAGCGTGCGGCACCAGGTGGCGTAGCGGCGAGGGCATCGGCACGGGCGCCTTGCCGGCGGACGGTCGCCGCCAGGTCTGGTTGCGGGCGACGCGCAGGGTGGCCAGGTGCTTGCGTTGCCCGCCGCCCCGCTCCGGTGTCGGCGTTCGGGCGACAGATGCATCCCCGGGGACGCCACCGGTGGCCCGCCAGTGCAGGAGATCCTGCACGTGGGTGGGCCGGCCACGACGGGGAGCAGGCCCGTTAGGCCCTGTCGCCGGCACCGGATGCGGGGCAGGCTCACAGTAGGACCGAAAGCCGGTCCCGCGCCTCCCGGTCGCTCTGCTCGCGGCGACGCGTTCCCGGACCTGGCTGTCGATGCAGGTCCGCTACCGAAGGGAGCCGACATGACCGCCTTGATCGCAGTCGTGGTGGCGCTCGTCATCCTGGTCCTGATCGGGCTCGCGATGTCGGTCCGCATCGTCCGCCAGTACGAGAAGGGGGTCGTCTTCCGGTTCGGCCGGATCACCGGAGCACGCGACCCGGGACTGCGCCTGATCATCCCGTTCGCCGACGTCATGCACCACATCTCACTGCGGATCGTCACCATGCCGATCCAGTCCCAGGGCATCATCACCCGCGACAACGTCAGCGTCGACGTCTCCGCCGTCGCCTACTTCCGCGTCGTGGACGCCATCAAGTCGGTCATCGCCATCGAGAACGTGAGCTCCGCGATCAACCAGATCGCCCAGACGACCCTCCGCAGGGTCGTCGGCTGGCACACCCTGGACGAGACCCTCTCCGAGACCGACCGCATCAACCTGGACATCCGCCAGATCCTGGACGTCACCACGACCGAATGGGGCGTGGACGTCACCCTGGTCGAACTGAAGGACATCCAACTGCCCGACACCATGAAACGCGCAATGGCCAAGCAGGCCGAAGCCGAGCGGGAGAAGCGCGCCAAGATCATCAGCGCTCAGGGAGAGGCCCTGGCCGCCTCCGCACTGGGCGACGCCTCCGACACGATGATGGCCCACCCACTCGCCCTCCAGCTGCGCAACCTGCAGAGCCTCGTCGAGATCGCCGTCGACAAGAACAGCACCGTCGTCTTCCCCGCTCCCCTGATGAGCACCATCGGCGAACTCGGCTCCTTCCTCGCCCGCGAGGCGACCGCCGCCGCCGCTCCCGCACCGCAGCCGCCCCCCGACACCCCCTTCCTGGCCAAGCCCGTCCACCTGCCTACGCCCGACCCCGTTCACGTACCGGCACCCAACGGGGCAGAAACCGGAACCCCGTAGACGTCAGCTCCCCGCCCGGCCGAGGCCGAGGGGGAACCGCGTCGGTGGGCGGGCGGTGGAGCGCATCCCACGGAAGGCCCCCGAGAAGATGACCCAGCCGTTCCACCCACCGCACCACGGGCCGCACCGCCTCCTCGATCGCTGGAAGGCGGCTGCGGCCGACCGCCGCGCGCGGGCCGCCGCCCGGCGGTGGCGGCACGCCGGAAGCGAGCCGCGCTGGGCACGCAGCGATCTGCCGGCCCGGCGGCTGCTCGGAAGGATCTTCTTCCCGTTCTTCCTGCTCGGGACCGTCGTCTTCGCACTGCTCGCGGCGAACGCGCTCCCCGCGCCGGGCGCCGACCGCGCCTTCTACACGGGCCTCGCCGTGCTGTGCGCCGTGTCCACCGTCGTCGCGGTGATCGACCTGATCGTCATCCGGCGCCGGACGGCAGAGCAACGACGGTGGCACCGCTGACGACGCGGCCGAACGGGGCACGGTCGTCACGCCCGGGCTGGCGCGGGGCATCGCCGGAACTGCGGGCAACGCCACGGCGGGAGATCGGCCGAGTGGTGGCCGCGGCAGCCGAGGGTGCGGCTGCGCCGGTCGCAGTCGCGGTCGGCGACGGGGCTGCTTACGGTTGTCACCAGGACGCGCCGATGCATCCGGCTACCGGTGGCGCCACGCGTCGAACGTACGATCGTCCAGCAGGGAATCGAAGGTGGGCCGGTTGGATCCGGAGGACGGGGCCGAGCGGGCGGACGTCCCCGATCTCAGCCACCGGATCGATGACGAGATGGACCGGATCGTCGAACGTCTACGGGACCTGGCCCACACCCAGCGCCGTTTCCAGGACCTGCTGGACGCGGTGATGGCAGTGGGCCGGGAACTGGACCTGCCGGTCGTACTCCGCAGGGTGATCACCACCGCGATGGGCCTGGTCGACGCCCGCTACGGCGCACTCGGCGTGCTCAGCGAGGACGGCGAACACCTGGAGGAGTTCATCCCCGTCGGGCTGAGCGAGCAGCAGGTCGCAGCGCTGGCCGGGGTCTCCCTCCCGCACGGGCGCGGACTCCTGGGACACCTCATCGACCACCCCGAACCACTGCGGGTCGCGGACATCGGCGCCCACCCGGACGCGGTCGGCTTCCCGCCGGGCCACCCGCCGATGCGGACACTGCTCGGGGTGGCACTCACCGGACGCGGACGCGTCTACGGCAACCTCTATCTCTGCGAGCGGCGCGACGGGCAGCCCTTCGACGGCCACGACCAGGACATCCTCGTGGCGCTCGCTGGCGCAGCCGGCCTCGCCATCGAGAACGCCCGCCTCTACCGGCAGGTCCGCGCCAACGCCGAGTACTTCCAGCGCCTCCTCCTTCCCGCCCTGCCCGATGTGGCGCCCTTCTCCGTCGCCGCGATCTACCGCCCCGCCAGCACCCCGGACCACGTCGGCGGAGACTGGTACGACGCCCTGACGCTCCCCGACGGCGCCTGCGCCCTGGTCATCGGCGACGTCGCCGGACACGACCTGAAGTCCGCCGCCACCATGGCCCAGACCCGCAACATGCTGCGTGCCCTCCTCTACGACCGCCGCACCCCGCCCAGCGCCGTCCTGACGCAGCTCGACCGCACCCTGGAGGCGATCACCGACAACCCGATCACCACCACCTGCCTCGCCCGCATCGAACCCACCGAGGACGGCTGGACGATCCACTGGAGCAACGCCGGACAGCCGCCACCGCTCCTGATCGGCCCCGACGGCACCGCCCGCTACCTGCACGCCGACCCCGGCCTGCCCCTCGGCGTCGACCCCAACGTGCCCCGCCCCGACCACAAGCGCCCCCTGCCCGGCAACGCCACCCTCGTGCTCTTCACGGACGGCCTGGTCGAGCACCCGCACCGCCCCCTGGACGCCGGGCTGAGCGCCCTTGCCCAGGTCGCCGCCGCCCACGCCGATCTGCCCCTCGAAGAGCTGTGCCGGTCCCTCGCCGACGCCCACATCGGAGACGGCCGTGACGACCTCGCCGTCCTCGCCCTGCGCACCCCGTCCACCGCGCGGACCCCCGGGACACCGGCGACCCGCTCCCGAGCCCGGGCACAGGACGTACCCCGTGCCCCGGTGGGCCCGCAGCTCGGTCTCGGCGAGGGTCCCTCAGCGCCTGATCCGGGCCGCCTTCACCCGTGTCCATGACCTCTGCCGCTCCGTGCCGTGCCGCAGGGGAGGCCGACCCTCCGACGCGGAGGGCCTCCGTCTCCATTCCGCCGCCGCTGTGGCAACTCGCCCACATCATGAGCCCGCATGACATCCGCCCCTCTGGCACTGTCCACGGCGACGTCACCGTGTAGCTCGTGGACGCTGAAGCTGCGATCGTCGGCGGGCACGGACGGCCGACGGCGGTTCGGTCATGAACCGGCTTGCCGTTTCATCCGCACGGCGGGGTAGAGGGACTCGGCCACCTCTCGATCGAACGGTTCGGTGTCGGGGGTGAGCACTGCCGCGGCGGCCACGGCCACTCCGAGGGCACAGGCCTCGACGGGATCGTCTCCCGCCGCCAGCCGAAGGGTGAGTGCGGCCACCATGGCGTCTCCGGCCCCGGCGTCGCTGAGCGGCTCCCCGGGCAACGGCGGGACTCTCAACTCGGTGTGACCGTGCCTGGTCGAACAGAGTGCGCCGAGTTCCCCGAGGGTGGTGACGGCGATCTCGGTCGTCCCTGAAGCGAGTAGGGACTCGTTGACGGCGCGGGCGTCGTCGAAGCTCCGGACCGCCCGGCCGGCGAGGGATGCGGCCTCGTGATTGTTACACCTCCGCAGGAAGACGCACTCGTGCAGCGACTCGCGCAGAGCCCGCCCCGAGGTGTCCAGCACCAGTCGGGCCCCGGCCTCCTTGACCCGGCGGGCGACAGCCGCGTAGAAGGCATCGGGCAGGCCGCTCGGCAGACTGCCGCTGGCCACGACGTACCGGTGGCTGCCGGCTGCCCGGCCCAGCGTGTCCAGGAGACGCTCTCCCTCGGAGGCGTCCAGTCGCGGGCCCGGCGGCACGATGTGATAGCTGCGGCGTGACTCGGTCTCGAACAGCACGAACGCTTCGCGGGTCTCGCCCGCGATCCCGAGGGGGAGGTGGTCGACCCCCTCCTCGTCCAGTAGCCGGTTGAGGCGCTGGCCGACCTCGCGGCCGGCGGTGTGGACGGCGGTCGCCCGTCCTCCGAGCCGCGACACGTCCCGGGCGACGTTGATCCCTCCGCCGCCGGCGGCCACGGACCTGACCCGGGCGCGGGTCTTGCCGATGTCCGCCAGGCGGTCGAAATCGCAGCAGATGTCGACGGTGGGGTTCACGGTCAGGGTGAGGATCGACGGCATGGTCTCCGGCAGCGGACTGCTCCCGCCGCTATCCACGGCGAGCACGCCGAACACGTCGGGGCCGCTCATCGCGGTGACACGGCAGTTGTGATGTCGATCGTCCGTGGCTGCCCTCCCAGGTCATCCGGAGAGGGACGGAACTCCATGGAGAGGTCCCCGAACAGGTCCGGGCACGAAGGCCACCAGTACCCACGTCCATGAGCAGATCGCCCGCCATCTCGTCTCCTCACTCGGGCACTCCTTCCATCGTGCTGCGCGAGCACAGGAGGCGCGATCGGGAGCATCCCGTAGCCGCCGAACCCGTACTGCCTGCCCAGCCGCAAGGGCCGGCAGGTACAAGCCCGGCCTGAGGTGTCGTTCCGCCAGTGGGCTCCGAACCGGACCTCATGCTGTGACCAAGAACGTTCGCCGGGTTGGCGATGCTGCCGTCTGAACCGGTTGGATGGGCAACGTCCGATTCGGTGCGGGGAGGCGTCGTGGCGGAGCCGGTCAAGGTCCGGAGGCCGACCGACCAGTAAGGCGAGCAGTTACAGCGGATCGTGCGTCGTGGCAGAACGAGCTCGGCGCGCTACCGACGGGCGATGGTGCTGCTCGCCTCGGCCGGCGGGAACCGGGTGCCGGTGATTGCCCAGCTTGTGCGGGCGGACGACACTGGCACCAAGATCCGCCGCTGGGCCCAGAACAACAACGTCCACCGGGCGGCCGCTGGTTGCCGCGGCCTGACAGGCTTGGCGACGCTCGGAACGGAAGCTTGTCGGCAACGGCTGAAAACCGGCCGGTTTCAACGGTTCAGTTGTGGGCCATCCATGGTCTCGCGGATGGTTGTCAGTTGTTGTCGTCGGTGGGGACGCGTCCGAGTTCGCGTCCTCGCATGCGGTAGGACTCGCCTTTGAGGGAATGGACCTCGGCGTGGTGGACGAGGCGGTCGATCATGGCGGCGCCCACGGTCTCGTCGCCGAAGACCTCTCCCCAGCGTCCGAACGGCTTGTTCGAGGGGACGATCACGCTCGCGCGTTCGCATCTGTTCGAGATCAGCTGGAAGAACAGGTTCGCGGCCTCGGCCTCGAACGGGATGTAGCCCACCTCGTCGATCACGATCAGCGGGTAGCGGCCCAGCTTGACGAGTTCCTCCTGGAGCCGGCCGGCCTGGTGGGCTGCGGCCAGCCGGTCGGCCCACTGGGCGGCGGTGGCGAACGCGACCGGTCGAGCACGCAACGGCTCGGTGCCGGCGAGGGTGCCGGGCAGGACCATGATCTCGGCGGAGACCACAGCGGGCCGGATGCTCCGGTCGGTCTCGGCCACCCGCGTCGCCGGATGCCTCGGACGGGGAGCACCATCGAAGGGGGCGGGCCGCACCCGGCCTGCGGTGCGGGTCGACTGGAATGACGGACAACCGGCCGACGATCCTTCGGAACGCATCAATCCGGCCCCCGCCGACAAGCCCCTTGAACCGGCCGCGGCAGACCCGTCGGCCACCGAACGAAAGCCGCTGGCCATGCGCTGGTCCCAGACGCACATCCCGACCCTTCGCGAGAACCCGGCGGAGGCCGACGCGCCAAGCCATCAGCTCCTGCTCCGCGCCGGATTCATCCGGCAGCTCATGGCGGGCCACTACTCGCTGCTGCCGCTCGCCGTCCAGGTACGGTCGAAGATCGTCACCATCATCCGCGAGGAGATGACCGCCGTCGGGGCGCAGGAATTCTCCCTGCCCGCGATGCACCCGGCCCAGGTGTGGCGGCGCAGTGGCCGGTGGGACGCCATGGGGGAAGAGATGTTCCGCCTCAAGGACCGCAAGGGCGCCGAACTGACGCTGGGCATGACCCACGAGGAGATCTTCACCTCGCTCGCCACCGAGCTGAAGTCGTACCGCGAACTGCCGCAGACGTGGTACCAGTTCCAGACCAAGTTCCGCGATGAACCCCGTGCCAAGGGCGGCCTGCTACGGACCCGGGAGTTCACGATGAAGGACTCCTACAGCTTCGACCTGACACCGGAAGGCCTGGACCGGTCGTTCGACCTGCACCGTGAGGCCTACCTGCGGATCTTCGCGCGACTGGGGATTCCGGCCATCCCGGTGGAGGCGTCCAGTGGCAGCATGGGCGGGGGTGTGTCGACGGAGTTCATGTGCCCGGCCGAGGCCGGCGAGGACTTCGTCGTCCACTGCCCTTCCTGCGGTTACGCGGCCAACAGCGAGAAGGCCGTCTCCCGGCTCGCCGCGGTCGCGGACGGTCCGGGCCTGCCCGCGCCGGAGCCGTTCGACACCCCCGGTGTACGGACGATCGACGACCTGGCCTCGCGCTTCGACGCTCCCGCCGAGCGCCAGGTGAAGACCCTGGTCTACGTCCTGGACGGGCAGCTTTCCCTTGTCCTCCTGCGCGGCGACCACGCGCTGGCCGATCAGAAGCTCGCGGACGCCTGCGGGGCCGGCGTGGTTCGGCCCGCCCGGCCCGAGGAGATCCGGGAAGCCCTCGGCGCCCTGCCAGGAAGCCTCGGCGCCGTCGGGGTGACGTCGGTGGCCGTTCTGGCGGACGAGGCCCTGCGGGGCCGCACGGACATGTTCACCGGCGCCAACGAGGACGGTGTCCACCTGCGGGGCGTCGACGTGGAGCGGGACATCGCCGTCTCCAGGTGGACGGACCTTCGCGAGGTCGCCTCCGGGGAGCCTTGCGTACGGTGCGGACAGCCGCTGCAGGTCCGGAAGGCGATCGAGGTCGGCCACATCTTCAAACTCGGCTACAGGTACAGCGACGCCTTCGGCCTCACCGTCCTGGACGCCGACGGCAGACCCAGGAAGGTCGTCATGGGCTGCTACGGCATCGGCGTCGAGCGGGCGATGGCAGCCGCCGTCGAGTGCCACCACGACGACAAGGGCATCGTCTGGCCGATGGCCATCGCCCCCTTCGAGGCGGTCGTCGTGGTGGCGCAGCCCGACGACGAGGCCACCGCCGCGGCCGGTGAGAAGGCCTACCGGCACCTGCTCGCCGCCGGGGTGGACACGATCATCGACGACCGCTCCGAGCGGGTCGGTGTCAAGTTCCGGGACGTCGAGCTCGTCGGCATCCCGCTGCGCGTGACCGTCGGCAGGCGCGGACTCGCCGACGGGGTGGTGGAGCTGACCGAGCGGGCGACGGGCGAGACGCGGCGGGTCCCCCTGGAGGAGATCGCCGTCGAGGTGCGCAGGGCCGTCGACTCGGCCGGGCAGGGCCGCGATCGGAGGCAGCAGACTGCTTCCCGCCCCTGACCACCGGCCCCCGACCGTCGAGCGCCTGCCCCCGCAGCCTCCGGTGGGCGAATGCCACCCTCGCCACCCGCAGCCCGGCATGCGCGGTCAGGCCCGTTCGGCGGCGGCCACGTGCTCCTTCACCGCCACGAAGCTGTCCGGCGCCACCGAGATCGAGTCGATCCCGGCACCCACCAGGAACCGGGTGAACGCCGGGTCGTCACTGGGCCTCTGGCCGCACAGGCCCACCGGGCGGCCGGCCGCATGCGCCGTGGCGATCAGGGTCTCGATGCTCCGGGTGACGGCAGGATCGGTCTCGTCGAAGAGGTGCGCGAGGGCGTCGGAGTCACGGTCGACGCCCAGCGTGAGCTGGGTGAGGTCGTTGCTGCCGATGGAGAAGCCGTCGAACCGCTCGGCGAACTCCGCCGACAGGATCACGTTGGCCGGGATCTCCGCCATCACGTACACCTTCAGCCCGTTCCCGCCCCGCGGCAGGCCCTCGGCGGCCATCACCGCGAGCACGCGGTCGGCCTCCCCCGTGGTGCGGCAGAACGGGATCATCACCACCACGTTCGTCAGGCCCATGTCGTCGCGGACCCGCCGCAGCGCCTGGCACTCCAGGGCGAAGCCCTCCCGGTAGCCCTCGCTGTAGTACCGGCTGGCGCCTCGCCAGCCGATCATCGGGTTGGCCTCGACCGGTTCGAAGGGGCGCCCGCCCACCAGTTTGGCGTACTCGTTGGTCTTGAAGTCGCTGGTGCGCACGATCACCGGGTCCGGCGAGCGCGAGGCCGCGATCCGGGCGATGCCCTGGGCGAGGCGGTCCGTGAACCAGGTAAGGCACACATCCGACGAAAATCGCACATACTTCGAACGGTCGGTTCGGTGCGATACCCGCCGCGGCGACCTCAGGGCCTCCCCATGCGGTCAGCGCGACCCCGTCCCTGCAATCCGGCCAGGGTGCCAGCTGGTCACGGGGTCTTGGCGGATCCGTTCGTACGCAGCGGGACAGCAAGGACCTTGCCGAGGTCCACGAGGGCGTTGCCCTGCTGTGCGGCGGCGGCTGTCTCGCGGACGAGGAAGGTACCGAGTTCGCCGATGGTGCTCATGAGAGGTGCGGGGAAGACGACGGTGCTGTTCTCGTCCACTCCGGTGACGGGCGTGCGCTGCATCGTTGTGGCCATGCCGGGTTCAACGTCGGCGGGGCCGTTCGGGTCCGGCTGCCGACCAGCTGGCGGTCAGCGGCTGCTGGGGTACCTCGATCAGGTGCGGCTCGTCCGTGGCGAGCGCGGCTGTTGCCGCCGCTGTCAGTCCGGCGAGTGTGTCGATGCGGGTGGCGGAAATGCCGTATGCCGAGGCGATACCGGTGATGTCGATGCCAGGCAGTTCGAGGCCGGGTACGCCGGGCGCCTGCATGATCTGGGTGAACTTCTTGAGCGCCCCGTACTCGCCGTTGCGGGCGACGACGAAGACCACGGGGACGCGGTATCGGGCTGCCGTCCACAGCGCACTGACGGTGTAATGCAGGGCGCCGTCACCGAGCATGGCCAGTACGCGGCGCGAGGGATCGCCCAGCTGGAGGCCGATGGCTGCCGGAAGGCCCCAGCCAAGGCCTCCGGACGCCGGAAAGTACAAGCTTCCCGGTCGTGAGATGTCGAAGCGGTCCCAGGTGGTGTCGACCGACGTCCATTCGTGGGCGAGAACGGTGCTCTCGTCCTTGGCCGTGTCGAGGGCGTCGACGATCGCCTCCGCGCTGAATGCCGGGCCGGCCTCGTTCAGGCGGCTGGTTCGTTCGAGTTGTGGTGGCGGCGGTCGGTGGCGGGCGGGGACGGTCTCGGCGAGGCGGGCCAGGGCGTCGGAGGGGTTGCCGACCAGGATTTGCCCGAATGGTGCTCGGGTGGCTTCGTCGGGATCCGAGGTCACGGCCCACAGCTCGGTGCCCGGAGGCAGGTAGTCGCCTTCCTCGAACGCGTGGTAGCGGAAGATCGCCGCGCCGAAGGCAACCACGAGATCGTGTCCGTCGAGGTGGCGTGCGACCCCGGGGATGTCCGAGGGCAGGACACCGCGATAGGCGGGGTGCCGGGTGGGGAACGGGCAGCGGGACGGGCTCGGCGCCACGAACACGGGAAGGGCGAGCCGGTCGGCGAGCCGACAGGCTCCGTCCCATCCGGTGGCGTCGTCGATACCGGGGCCGACGACCATGACCGGGTTGGCCGCGCCGGTGAGCCGGCGGCGTAGGAGGTCGAGGGCGGTTTCGGAGACGACCGGGTCGCCTTGCACGGTGCGGGCCTTGAGGTGCTTCAGTGCGCCGGGATCCGCTTGGTGGTCCCAGTCGTCCAGGGGCAGCGAGAGGTAGACGGGGCCGGCGGGGGCGGATCCTGCCAGCAGGATGCCCTGCGAGAGCGCCTGGGGTACGTCCTCGGGGCACAGGGGTTCGCAGCTCCATTTCACCAGCGGGTCGGCCAGTGCCGTGGCGTCGACGTTGGTGAGGAGCGCGTTCAGGGCGGTGTAGCGTCGGGCCTGCTGTCCGGAGGTGACGACCACGGGAACGTGGCCGGACTGGGTGTTGGTCAAGTTCCCCATGGCGTTGCCGGTGCCGGCCGCGGCGTGCAGGTTGACCAATGAGGGCCTGCCAGTCGCCAGGGCGTAGCCGTCCGCCATCGCGATCGCCGCGCCCTCGTGCAGTGCGAGGACGTAGCGGAAGTCGTCGGGGAAGTCACGCAGCAGCGGCAGCTCGTTCGAGCCGGGATTGCCGAAGACGGTGGTGATGCCGTGGCTCCGGAGCACCTCGAAAAACGCGTCGCGTACCTTCACGCCACTTTCCTCTCCCGCGGTACGGAGCACAGTGCGCGCTCGGCATGATCAGCTGCCCGGGGTGGAACTGTCGGCGTCATCGGCGGCATCCCCTCCCGCCCAGAGCGCTCGCATGTCCCGCAGCACCCAGGTGAGTGCCTCGTCGGGGATCAGGTAGCCGCCGATGCCGCTGCTGTGCAGCATGTCGTAGATCCGTCCGGCGACGTCGGCCAGTCGGGCGGCCGGGTCGACACCCGGCTCGGGGGGAGCCGGGACGACCGCGGTGATCGTGTCCGCCCGTTGCTCGATGACCTCGATGCGGTACGTGCCGTCGACGACGGAGCCGAAGTAGGCGGCGAGCGCCGCTTTGGGGTCGGCCAGCAGCGCTGCCCTCATCGCCGGGTCGGTGCTGAGCAGCCGGTAGTGCTCGGTGAAACGATCGGCGGCGCTCATTGGCCGTCCCCGCCGCCACGATTGCGGTACTGCTCGCGCATCTCCAGTAGTGCCGTCTTCGCGTCCTGCGGCAGGATCCAGACGAACTGGTCGCCGCTGCGCCACAAGTCCATCTGGTTCACGACGTTCTCGCCGCCGGCGTCGTCGGAGGATGCGGGCGGGATGACGAGGTACAGGGTGTCCGGACGCTGGACCCGTACGTCGAACCGCAGGGCAGGCGGTACGTCGATGCCGAGCCGGGCCGGCGCCGCCCCGGGGTTCTCGGTCAGTGCGGGATCGCTCCAGGCGAGCATGGTCAGGGCTTGCTCGAGGTCGAGGCCGCTCGGGCCGTCGGAGCCGGCGTTCTCGTCACGCTCGTCTTTCACGAGTTCACGCCCGCTTCCGGGGTGCCCCGCTCGGGCTGCCCGGCCACGGACAGCACGAGCCTCGACGAAGAACGGACGGTGTTGCGGCTGCTCGTGCCGACGGGCGCATGGCGGAATCCCATGATGGCCGGGGTGCTGTGGTCCTGGTCGTCGCTGGTGACCACGAGCCGGATGCGATGCCCGGTGGTGAACCTCCGGGCGTTGGTGACGAGCGGGATCCGATAGGTGGTGACCGAACCCGGGACGACGATCTCGGGTTCACGGCAGGGGAGGCCCGGCGGCCTGGCCGAGTCGGCGTCAGGATCGGGCCGGCGCAGGCTGGCCCGGAGCCATCCGGCGGTGACGTCGACAGCGGTGTCGTCGGGCGCCACGTCCTGGAGGGTGACGACCCATGCCGTGTCGGTGGCGGTGGTGGCGGCGTGGAGCTCGACCTCGAAATCCCCGGCGGCGTCGAGCGTCTCGGTCAGCGGCTGGCTGGTCCATGCCAGCTGGGTGGGAGGGTCGGCGTCGCTCGACCGAGATCGGCCGAGACCCGCGCCGAGCACCATGAGCGACCGCTCGCCCGGACTCCCCTGGTCGTCGCCGAGCGCGCCGTCGGCACGCAGGCGCCATTCGCGTTGCTCAGTGCCCTCGGGGGGCCAGGTATCGCTTGTGCGCCACTCGTCGGCGCCGGGCATCCAGTACCGGATCGCGGGGCCGTCGAGGATGCCCGTGTCGTGATTCTTCAGCCAGTGGTCGAACCAGGCGAGTGCCTCGACGTGGAGGCTCTCCCACGGCCAGGTGAGTCCGAACTCGCCGAGCATCGCGACCCGGACGACCGGAGCACCGGTCAGCGCCCGCATGGCGGGGAACGTGGAGGGGAGGTGGAGCGGGACGTTCTGCCAGTCGCAGCCGAGATAGGTGGGGACCTCGACTCGGTCGAGGAGCGGCAGGAGGTTTCGTTCGTCCCACCACGCGTCACGCAGCGGGTGCTCGACCGCCATGGCGCGCCACAAGTCGTCCCACGGGTGCGGGTCGTGGTGGAGCTTGAGCCCGGCGCGCAGGAGCGCGACTGACGACTCGCCGTTCATCGTGGCGAACTTCTTGTGCAGTGGCGCCGTACGCAGAACGTCTCGGGCCACGTCGATCAGCCGGTTGCGCCAGAACCGGTCGCTGCGAGCCGAGGTGAGCCCCACCATGGCGAGAAAGGGCGTCACGAAGCCGGAACTGAAGAGCCCGTGGTGCATCGCCGCTTCGTACAGGTCGGTAGTGACAGCCACCGGGAAGATCGCCCGCAGGTGCGCGGGGCGCTCGACGGCCGCCTCCAGCTGGGCCATGGCGAAGTAGCTGATGCCGATCATTCCGACCTTGCCGTCGCACCACGGCTGGTCCGCAGCCCACTCGACCAGGTCGTGCAGGTCACGACGCTCCTGAGCGTCGAAGAACCCGAACGTCCCCCCGGATCCCCCCGTCCCCCGAAGGTTGGCGATCACGTGCACGTAGCCGCGCGGCACCCAGAAATCGGACGCACCGGCCTCGATGAAGCCCATCGGCGCGCCGAGGTCCTGGATCTGGCGCGGGTACGGTGATGCCGCGATCAGTACGGGAAACCGGCCGTCGCTGTCCGGTCGATGCACGTCGGCCAGCAACTCGATACCGTCGCGCATCCCCACGGTGACGTCCCGGTCGCACCGCATGCCGTGCACGGGCTCCGACAGATTGCGGTACTCGCGGCCCGTCGTCTGCGGACCGTTCAGGCGGCGCTGACCCGCTTCGACTCCTGCCACCCTGGACACGAGCTTCCTTCCCTCTTCGGTCGATGCAGTGAGGGCACCCGATCGAAGACTAACAGGGCATATCGGGTGATTCGCGCATCTCGCCCGGGCACCGGCACACCGTCCGGTGGCCACGTCCACCGCAGCCCGATGCAAAGACCTCCGGATACTCACGCCAAGTTTGGCAAGAACGGCCCGCCCGCCAGGTTGGAAGGAAAGCCGCGCCCGTGACCCAGCGTAAGGCAACACCTGAGCCGGCTCCGCCCTACCGCTCTTCCCAGTCCTCCACATCCACGCTGCTCGGCTTACTGGTGGACTCGCGTATTCAACTGTCGCCGGTTCCCGAGGAACCCAGCCCGCTGGTGACCGACTGTGATCGCCAATGTGGTCTTGCGCAGCCACGTCAGCGACCTGCCCTCGCCGAGCGCGCCGAGCTTTACGGCGCGACCTGATCATCACTCAAGAACTCAGCCGGCGCAGGGCGGACGGTAGCCGGGACGACACCAGATCAGTGAGTCGCGAGACGAAACTTCTGCGCGGAAGGTCCCCACCGCGCTAGTACTCCAGCAAGACTTCGACGTTTTGCCTGTTCAGAAGGCTGCGCGGTGAGTGCAGTGGGCTGGTGCTCCGTCAGGGGCGGTCATCATGAGCCCGTCCCTCGCATGGCCAGGGTGATGTGCCGCATCCAGCCGGTGTGGCGGCGGACCTCGTACTGGTCCAGGCCGCACTCGTTCTTCGCGGACTGAAAGCACTCCTCGATCGCCCAGCACATCCCGGCGATCCGCACTCTCCTCGGCCTGTCGGACCGGCAGGCAGCCGAAGCGGTCCGCTGGCGCATCGACTTCAAGTACGCCATGGCCATGGAACTGGACGATCCCGGTTTCCACCACAGTGTGCTGGCCGACTTCCGCGAACGCCTGGCCCTGGATGACCGCGCCGACCGGCTCCTCGATCTGGCACTCCCGCGTCCGAAGGAGGCCGGACTCGTGCGCGAGCTCACCACGCAGCGCACCGACTCCACCCACGTCCTGGCCGCCGCACGTGACCTGACCCGGCTGGAACTGGTCACCGAGGCCGTCCGCGCCGCGCTGGAAGAAGTGGCCCGGACCGCTTCGCACCTGCTGACCGGCCTGGTCGACGAGGGCTGGGGGCGCCGCTACGGCCGCCCGGTCCGCCTGAGACCCAAGACCATGATCAATCTCAGCGTTAACTGCTGCCCCGCTACTACAAGGCCGGACTCGACGAATTCCACGTACCCGACCGCCACGCCGGCTCGCTCGGCCACCTCCTCGCGGCTGAGACCGAGCTGCTGTCTGCGCTCGGTCACGCGCCGCCCGGTGTCTCCGGGGTGCGCCAGTCGGGGCCCAACCGAGTACTTGCCCGTGTTCTCCGTCGACATCTCTTCACTCCTCCGGCCGGAGAAGCGAGTGAGCGCCGTCGACAGGCAGTCCCCGATGCGGAATCCGCCCCCTCCGCCCGGCTGGGGGGGCACTGGGCTGAACCGCCGCCGACAACGACATCACCGGTCCGAGCAGCGCGCTGCTGCTCACCACGAGCCGGCTCCTGCACGACACGCCGCATGCCGCCACCACACGCAGGGCCGGGTACGCCTCGACGACATGAAGGTCTCCGCGGTCGAGGGCATCACCCGGACGGGACGGCCAGCCGTCCCGCGGATTCAGCTCACCACCGCTGTCGCCTGGCCAGGAAAACGCACAGGGCGACGAAGACATCGGTGCAGTGCCCCGCACCGCACCGAGCCCGTTGTCACGCCTCAGGTCCGCGCGCGATCTCGATCCGGCGGGCCTGCTTCTCGACCTTGCCCACCGGGGCCCTCACGGTCAGCACGCCCTTGTCGAAGGTCGCGGTGATGTCCTGCTCGTTCACGCCTTCAGGCAGCCGGACGCTGCGGGTGAAGGAGCCGTAACGGAACTCCGAGCGCTGCTTCTCCTTCTTCTCCTCGGTGCGCTCCGCACGGACGGTCAGCACGCCGCCCTCGACCGTGATCTCGACGTCCTTCGCGGGGTCGATCCCCGGTAGCTCGGCCCTGACCACGTACGCCCCGTCCTCCTCGGACTCCTCGACGCGGATCATGTGCTCCCCCATCCGCAGTTCGACGGGGAAGTCTTCAAACAACTCCGCGAATGGAGGCCACCAGTGCGATCGCCTGTGGAGTATCTCGCCGGCCATCTCAGACCTCCTCATTCGTCCGGGCATCTCCTTCCATCCTGCTGCGCAACTACGGCTGCCGCGATGGGAGCAACCTCCCACCACGGCAGCCGCTTTGTCTGATCAGCTGATTCGCATGATGCGGTTCAGGACGGTACCCGGGTCAGCCTGATGCCGACCGCCCTGTCGGCCGGTCCCGGATCGGCCCGCTACCGGGAGTGACGTGTGCCAGAGCAGCCGGGTTCGGCCGCGCGGGCCGGAGCGGCTGACCAGAGCCGTCGTGGACGCGGTGATCGCCTGGGTCTTTCCGACGCTCTGCGGCTGCGCCATGACGGCACCCGGCCCTCCCGCTCCATCACACCGCGGAACAGGTCCTGGCCCGGGTGGTCGAGGAGCTCGCCGGGCCACAGCCGCCGGTGGAGATCCGGCAGATCGCGGTGCCCGGCCACGCCGCCCGGGTGCTGCTGGATCGGTCCTGCGGTGCCGACCTGCCGATCGCGGGCAGCCCGGGTCACGGCGGATTCACCGACGCGCTGCTGGGCTCGGTAAGTCTGCACTGCGTGGAGCACGCGAGTTGCCTCCCGGTTGTGGTTCGCGGCACCGTCGGCTGTGGGCCGGGTGGCGCCGGCTGCTGGGCCGGGTGGCCCATCGCGGCCAGGAGCAGAACGAACTAGCGTCGGTTGCAGGGCGGTTCGCCGATGGGCCGGTCACGCGCCGGGCCGGTACGGTAGCGAGTTCGGCCGAACACGCTGTGCTCTCCGGCCGGACCACGACTCGGGCTGTCGCATCGGATCCCGAGACCCCCGGGGAGCCTTCGTCCCGCCCGAGGAGGACTCGTATGACAACCGGAACCGAGATCGGCACCGAGGTCCTGCGCAAGCTGCTCGCCGCGCCCGGCCCTTTCCTGTCGGTCTACTTCGATCTCGACCCGCGCCCGGAGATGGGCCAGGACGCCGAGGAGCGCTGGCAGGGACTGTGCCGCGGACTCCTGGGAGCACAACGCCGCCAAGGTCGCCGAAGCCCTAGGCGCCGCCCTGGCCGAGGTGGACGCGCACGACCTCATGCTGGCCGGTGACGTCCGCGCCCGCCAGTACCTCACCAAGCACCTGCCCACCTGGGTCCGCAACAACGTGTCGATCCACCCGGTCAGCGGCAGCCGCAGCCCCGACGGTGCCTGGCCCGAGCGCATGGCCCAGGTCGACACCGAGACCTGCCGCGCCGGGCGTGAGCAGACGGCGGCCCTGCTCCGCCGGTACTCCGAGGAGCGCTTACCTCGCGGCCACGCGGTGGAAGGCATCGCCGGGACCCTGCGCGCCCTCGCCGACGGACAACTGCGCACCCTCCTGGTGACCGACGACCCCGCCTCCCACCACACAGCCTGGTTCGGCCCGAACCCCACCGACATCGCCGACCTCGGCACCGCATTCGCAGCAGACGCCGGACCGCTGGTGGAGACGAAACTGGCCGACGCCGCCGTCCGAACCGCACTCCTCACCGGAGCCGACGTCCGCATCGTCGCGCCCGGCATGCCCTGTGCGCCCGCCCAGGGCATCGGCGGACTGACCCGCTACCGCTGACACCCGCCATCACCGGTACCCGACGAACGGAGAAGACCCGATGACGAATCGACCGATGCCCACGCAGACACCCGAGATCCAGGTCGAGGCCCAAGGCGACCTTCAGCCCGGCGTGGCGGAACTCGCCCGTACCAAGGTGCTCGCGCTCCTGGACGAGGCGCGCGAACCTGTCCTGTCCGTCCGGATCCGGCTCACTCGCATGCACAACCCCGCCACCGAGCGCCCCTGCCTCGCCCAGGCCAGCCTGGACGTCAACGGCCGCGCCGCCCGCGCCCATGTGGCGGCGGGGACCATGCCCGAGGCGATCGACCTGCTGCACGACCTGCTGGCCCTGAAGCTGGCCCGGCTCCGGAGGCACTGGGAGGCCCAACGCGGTGGCACGCCCAGAGCTGGCGAGCACGAGTGGCGGCACGGGTCCGAACCCACGCACCGCCCCGCCCACTATCCCCGTCCGGCGGACGAGCGCGAGATCATCCGCCACAAGTCGTTCTCCCTCGCCCGCGAAACGCCGGACGAGGCCGCCTTCGAGCTGGACACCATGGACTACGACTTCCTCCTCTTCACCGACCTCGTCACCGGCGAGGACAGCGTCATCTACCGCGCCGCACCCACCGGCTACCGTCTCGCCCAGGTCCGTCCCCACCCCGAACAGATCGGCACGACCGCCGTCCAGCTGACCGTCAGCCCCACCCCCGCGCCGCGGATGAACGTGGCCAACGCGAAACGCCGGATGGACACCGGCGGACAGCCGTTCGTGTTCTTCACCGACGACGTCACCGAACGCGGCAACGTCCTCTACCACCGCTACGACGGCCACTACGGCCTCATCACACCCGCCGAGTGACCCACCGGCGGAATCACTCAGCGAGGGAGCCGATCATGACCGATCCCACCACCGACCGCCGAAGCCTTCCACCCGCCGGGCCACGACCTCGAAAGCGCCGTCGAACGCCTGGAGTTGCTCGAAACCCAGGTCCAGGCTCTCGGCCAGGCCATGCGCGCCCTCCTCCAAGGACTGGAAGACATTCCCGACCAGGAGCCCGACCCCGAACGCGGGGGCCGCGCCGCCCGCCTGGCCCACGAACTCCTGCTCGCCCAAGGACTCTGACCACCCCCAGGAGCGGACGGCCATGAAACTCACCTTCCTCGGACCGCTCTACGCCCGACAGGGCCCCTACGCCTGTGCCGACGTCGACACCTCACGCGACCTCGACGAACCCGGGACCGGGCCATCGACCTACGCCGTCGGCACTTGGCGACCGAACTCACCGCCCAGGGGGCCGACACCGCCACCACCGGCGCGGTCACCCACGTCGTCGGCACCGACCGCGATCTGCCCGGCCGACACGGCCAGGCTGTCTTCGCCGCCCACGGCCGCCTCGCGCTCGCCGAGGAACTGCCCGAGCCGCCACCCCGCGACGGCGCCCGGTTCACGATGGTCCCCGACGCCATGCCGCTCGCCCTCCAGCACGCCCCCGACATTCCCTACGCCGCCGTCAGCGTCCACCGCGTCGCCCGACCGGGCGGCGCACTCACCTCCGAGCTGGAGGTCGACCTCCAAGCGGGCCGGTGGCCCGTCGCCAGGGTCGCCCCCGGCCACCTGACCCGGCACCGCGCGGCCTCCGAATGGCGACAGGCCGCCGCAGAGGTCGCCGAAGAACTCGCCGGCCTCGCCGACTGCAGCGAGGCCGAGACGATCGTCCTGTCCGGCGACCACTGGGCCCGCAACACCCTCACCCGGGAACTGCCCAAGCGCCTGCGCAAGCGCATCGTCACCATCGACAGCGACGGCTGGGACACCGATCCCGAACGCGCGCTCATGGAGGGCGAAATCGCCTACCTGTTCCACGGCCGCCTGTCCGCCCGCGACCAGGCCAACACCCAGCGCTTCCTGGCCCGCCGCGCCCGCCGCAGCGGTGCCGTCGAGGGCCTCGCCGCCACCGTCACCGCCCTGCGCCACGGCCGGGCCGAAGCCGTCCTGATCAACGACCCCTTCGACCTGGAACGACAGCTGTGGGTCGGCGTCGCACCCAAACAGCTCGGCCTCACCCAAGGTGAAATGCAGGCCCTCGGCATCAGCTCCTCCTGGGAGGCACCGGCCGACGCCGCACTCATCCGCGCGATTGTCGGCACCGGCGCGGACCTCATCGTCATCCCCCACGACGAACTGCCCCTCGACGACGGCCTCGGAGCCCTCCTCCGCTACCCTGACGCCCCCACGTGAGCCCGGCGGACACGCTCCGGGTCCCGTCCACCGGTGCAGCCCCGCAGGTCAACTGCGGGGCTGCTACCCGCGCCCTGTTCCCTTCCCCAGGCCGAACCTGCAAGGTGGGCTCCCTACGCCGGCATTGCCCGGATCAGGTGGTGGAGGTCGCCGTCGGGGTCTCGTCGACCCCCTCCGGCCTCTCAGCCCGACCGTCGAATCCAGTCCAGGACAGCACAGTTGACCACCCTGGACCGTTCCGGCCGAACTCCCTCGCTCGCCCTGCAGGCCACTTCCCACGCTACGCGCGACCCTCACGCGTACCAGGGCCGAACGGCCCTCTCCCCCGGCTCTCCACGGCAGACCCTACCGAGCTGCCCGCCACGAGCCCCCGGGCCCCGGGGCGTCGGGTGCCAGCGTCTTGCCTCGAACGTGGACGGAGAGGATGGCGGAGCGTTCGGCCTGGTTGGGCAGTGGCACGGTGACCTGGCGGTCGAAGCGGCCGGGCCGCAGCAGCGCCGGGTCGAGCGCGTCGGGGCGGTTGGTGGCGGCGAGGACGACGATGCCGGTGGACTGGTCGAAGCCGTCCATCTCGGCGAGCAGTTGGTTGAGGGTCTGCTCGCGTTCGTCGTTGCCGCCCAGCCTGGTGCCGCCGCCGCGTCGGCCGCCGACGGCGTCGATCTCGTCGATGAAGATGATCGAGGGAGCCCTCTTGCGTGCTTCGTCGAAGAGGTCGCGCACCCGGGAGGCGCCGACACCCACGAACATCTCGACGAACGCCGAGCCGGTCACCGACAGGAACGGGACCTCGGCCTCTCCGGCGACCGCGCGGGCGAGCAAGGTCTTGCCTGTGCCGGGCGGGCCGACCATGATCACGCCGCGCGGGCCCTTCGCCCCCGCGGCGGCATAGCGCTCGGGACTGCGCAGGAAGTCGACCACCTCGCTGACCTCCTGCTTGACGCCCTCGTAGCCGGCGACGTCGACGAACCGGGTGCTCGGGCGCTCGGCCTCGATGATCTTCGCGCGTGAGCGGCCGATCGCGCTGAGACCTCCGGTCATGGCCCGGCTCGCCATCCGTCCGGACCAGAGGAACAGTCCGCCGATGAGGATCAGCGGCAGGAAGATCAGCAGAACCGAGAGGAACGAGCTGCCGCTGCTGCTCTGCTTGGCGGTGATCTCCACGTGCTGGGACTTCAGCTGGGTGGTGAGTGCGCTGCTGTCCAGGGCGGTCGGGATCTGGGTGGTGAACTTGGTTCCGTCCTTGAGTTCGCCGGTGATCGCTCCCTTATCGGTGATCTCGACCGTCTGGACCTGGCCCGCGTCGACCTTCCCTGCGAAGTCGCTGTAGCTGTAGTGGGTGCCGCTGCCCGACGGGCTGCGGGACAGCAGGATGAGCAGCAGGGCGATCGCGATCGCGGCGGGCAGCAGCCAGCGCCGCCAGGCCGGTGGAGGGGTGGGGGCGGGCTTCGGCGGCTCGCGCGGCGGCCCGGGTGTGGCCCGGCCCGTCGGATGCCGGGCGGGAAAGCGCCTCGGCGTGATCGTCTGGTGCATTCGAGCCTCCGCGCCCATCATCCCGTCGCGCCGGCCGCGGGGGGCAGGGCCGATCGGTCCACCTGGCCGGGACATCCGGGCGGGCCCGCCGGGTCCGCGTGCGAACCCGGCGTGGGAGAAGGATCCTGCAGAAGAGGGGGCGTTGCTCGGCGATGCCGCCACGGGCCCCTCGGCGGATCCGCCCCCGGCAACCCGACGGCAAGCGCCCATGTGGAGCGGCCGCCTGGTCGGATGTCGATGTCAGCCGATCGGAAGGACGAGGCCATGGCTGAGGAACCGGCCCTCGAGGGAAAGATCGTCGTCGGGGTGGACGGCTCGGAGCAGTCCCGACAGGCTCTGCGCTGGGCCGTGCGGCAGGCCGAGCTCACCCACGCCGTGGTGGAGGCGGTCATGGCCTGGGAGCCGCCGTTCTCCGGGTGGGGCAGCGCGGTACCGGTCGGCGAGGAGGCGCACCTTGCGGAGGTGGCGCGCAGGGTACTGGCCGAGAACGTCGGGAAGGTGGTGGGTAGCGCGCCGCCGGTGGACATCCGGCTCAGGGTCGGGGTGGGCACCCCGGCCCGGGTCCTGCTTGCCGCCGCCGAGGAGCAGGCGTCCCTGCTCGTCGTCGGCCATCGCGGGCTCGGCGGCTTCGAAGGCGCCCTGTTGGGCTCCGTCGGGCAGTACTGTGTGCAGCACGCGTCCTGCCCGGTCGTGGTCGTCCGCAGCTCGGCAGACTGACGGCCACCGCCGGCCTCCAATGAGCCGGGCCGTGTCACCGGTCACTGGTCGGGCTGACCGCTCTCCAGCGGGTAGGTCTTCGCCCACACCGCACCGCAGCGACAGGCGAACTGCTCCACCAGGTCACCGTCATCGTTCACCCCGAGCCCCTCGCGGAGCCGCACATGGACGTGGTCACTCATGGTCCACCAGCCTTCACTTCGTACTCGAAACAGGACCCCCATCATCCACGGGCGACTGCGGGCAGGGAAGAGACGGCCCGGAAGCGTCCGCTTCGTGAGATCGGAGTACCCGGGCAATCGCCCCGCGCGGACGGGTCTCACAGGTCAGGGTTTCGGCGGGAGGCACCACCGCGGTCACGGTACCGGCGGAGTTGCCGGTACCGGACTCGAACCGGCGGGCGGTCACCCCGCAGTCCACGGCCCTGGCAGCCGGAGGTTGAACCGATGTCGACAGTTCAGGTCACCGATCTGTACGAGGTGACGATGGCGCACTCGTATCTGCGGGAGCAGATGACCGCCCCGGCGACGTTCGACCTGTTCGTGCGCAAGCTCCCGCCCGGCCGCGGCTTCCTGGTGGCGGCCGGCCTGGAGCCGGTGCTGGACTTCCTCGCCGAGCTGCGGGTGGACGAGGAGGACGTCGCGGCCTTCGCCGCCGCCCTCGGCCGGCCGTACCGGGACCTGGAGCCGCTACTCGGACTGCGCTTCACCGGCCAGGTGCGGGCCGTGCCCGAGGGGCGGATCGTGCTCGCCGGCGAGCCCATCCTGGAGGTGACAGCGCCGCTGCCCGAGGCGCAGCTGGTGGAGTCGTTCCTGCTCAACCAGGTGTGCCACCAGACGGCGGTGGCGTCCAAGGCGGCGCGGTGCGTGCTCGCGGCGGCCGGTCGGCCGGTGGTGGACTTCTCGTTGCGCCGCAGTCATGGCGTGTCGGCGGGCGAGCAGGCGGCCCGGTTGGGTGCGCTGGTTGGCTTCGTCGGGACGAGCAATGTGGCTGCCGCGCGCCGGTACGGTCTGCGGGCGGTGGGCACGATGGCGCACTCGTACATCGAGGCGTTCGGCGACGAGGCCGAGGCGTTCCGGGCCTTCGCCCGGGCCCACCCCGGCCCGGTGACCTTTCTGGTGGACACCTACGACACGGCGGCCGGCGTGACGGTCGCCGCCCGGGTGTTGCGCGAGCTCGGGCTGCACGAGGGCTGCGCGGTGCGGCTCGACAGCGGCGACCTCGGGTCCTTGGCCGTCTCCGCCCGGCGGATCCTGGACGAGGCCGGGCTCCCCGGGGTGAGGATCACCGCGAGCGGTGGGCTGGACGAGTACGCGGTGGAGGAGCTGGTGCGCACGGGCGCGCCGATCGATGTTTTCGCCGTCGGGACCCTGGTCGGGGTGGCCGCCGACGCGCCGTACCTGGACGCGGCCTACAAACTGGTCGCCTACGACGGCCGGCCGATGATGAAACTCTCCACCGGCAAAGTGACCGCCCCCGGTGCCAAGCAGGTTCACCGAGCGCCCGGATTCGCCGACACCGTCGCACTGGTCGACGAGCCTGCGCCGACAGGCACCCGGCCGCTGCTGGAGACCGTGATGGCGAACGGCCGCCGCACCTGCCCGGCCCGGTCACTCACCGAAGCCCGCACCATGTTCGACGCCGATCTCGCCGAACTCCCGGACGCCGCCCGCCGCATCGTCGACCCGCAGCAGCCGCCGGCCGTCATCTCCGAGCGGCTGCGTGCGCTCACCGACAGCGTCCGCCGGTCGATCAAGGCGCGGCAACGAACGGTTCGCTACCCGGGCTGAGCGGGCCCGCCCCATCCGCGGGGGCGACGATGGAGCCGTCTCAGTCGGGTGCGACGAGCCTGACGTCGGCGTCCACCACTCCGGGGACGGCGCGCACCAACCGTTCCATCACCGGCAGTAGTGAAGCGTCGGGCAGCGTCCCGCTCAGGGTGATCCGACCTTCCTCCGCACGGACGTCGACAGCCGAGGCGTGTTCGGGCTTCAGTACGGCGAGGAGTTCGAACCTCACCTGGTCGGCGAGGTCCTCGTCGGTGCGCAGATGGACCTTCAGGAGGTCGCTGCGGCTGACGATGCCGATCAGACAGTCCTCGGCGTCGACTACCGGGAGCCGCTTGAAGTGGCCGCGAGCCATGGCCCGGGCGACCTCGGCGGTCGGACTCGTGGCATGGACGGAGACGACGGGCGCCGACATCAGGCCGGCGGCGGTCAGCCCGTCGGTATTGCCCTTCTCGCGGTCCTCGGCCGCCAGCAGGTCCGCCTCGGACACCACGCCCACCACCCGGCCGTCGCCGGCCAGCACCGGGACGGCGCTGACCTTCCAGCTGAAGGGTCTCCAGGATCTCCCGGAAAGTCGCGTCGCGGCCGACCGCGACCACCGCGTGGGTCATGAGACCCATACCCCCACGGTGGCCCGGACCGGCGCTGTGTGCGTCCGGTCGTCGGCACACGGATGCACTCGGCAGGTGTGAGCCCCGGCCAGCTCGACCGCACGGAAGCCGCCCAGCGCGCAGCCCGTGCCAGCCTGCGGTGTCCGGCGAAGAGGGGCGGAGACGCAGAGGCACCCCGCACACGGGTACGTGCGGGGCGCCCACTCATGCGCTGTTGTCAGGCGGGGCGGATGTGCTCCGCCTGCGGGCCCTTCTGGCCCTGCACCACGTCGAAGGTCACCTTCTGGCCCTCCAGGAGTTCACGGAAGCCCTGGGCGTCGATGTTCGAGTAGTGGGCGAACACGTCGGGGCCGCCGCCGTCCTGCTCGATGAAGCCGAAGCCCTTTTCGGCGTTGAACCATTTCACGGTGCCGGTAGCCATGCGCTTCTCCTTCGTGAGAGCTGATCGGGTCCCACTGGTGCGGGCCCGGAGGTGATCGCCTTGGTCCGGAGAGGCGTTGAACAGCAGGAACGCCCACGGCATGTCACCGCGGGCGAGAACTTCGGAACCACGACTGCTTGATCAAAACGTTACACCGCAGAGGATCCCGCAGCCAGGGCGCCGAACAGGACACGAAGCGGCGTACTGTGGCGCCCGTACGTGCTTCGGTCGTGTAGAGCCGCCGGCGATCGCGAGCAGGAGCGGGACTCCTGAACGGATGCGGGGGGCCTCGCGCTGGCAGATCCTGGGAGAGGAGCCGACCTCGGAGGAGAGCGATGACCAGTACCAGTGGCTCACGGGAACCGAGCGCCATGGTGCACATGTCGATCTCCGGTGCACCACCCACGGCCAACGTGGTCGCCGACACGGTGGGACAGTCGTACCGGCTGATCACCGTCCCTGGTGCGAGCACAGCAGGGGACTACGTCTCACCCGCCGATCAGGTGGTCCGAGGCCGCTGGCAGGTGGACACGTCGGCGCCGATCGAAGAAGCCGCCGCACAGCCGGTCGCCCTCGCCGAGGCCGACGCCGACCCGGTGAAAGTGGAACTCAGCGGTCGAACCGATGCCGTCGTCAAGGTCGATGCGCTGATCCGCGCGCGTTTCCGCGCCGGACCACCGGCGGGGATCTCACAGGCATTCGAAGTGTGGCCGGGGAGTCCGCCGCTCCCCACGGGCCGGCCATGACCGAAGCGGCGCTCGGCGAGGCCCATCGGACGCTGCGCCGTCCCTCGTCGCCGTCCCGCTGATCGCGTCTTGCAGCAGTGTCGTGTGGGCAGACGGAAACCTGCAAGGTGGGCTCCCTTCGCCGGCATTGTCCGGATCAGGTGGTGGAGGTCGCCTTCCGGTCTCACAGACCTTCCAGCCTCTCAGCCCGACCGTCGACAACCGCCCCGCGCGGAGCCTCCGCCCATCGCCCGGGGCCATCCGGCCGAACTCCCTCGCTCGCCCTGCAGGCCGATTCCCACGGTACTCCCGCCCCCGCCCGGCACCAGGGCCGAACGGCCCCAGCACTGTCCGGGTGACCAGGCGGATTCACCGAGCCGAATAGCACCTCGGTGAATCCACCATGTCCCGACTGCCCACTCGCGGTGGTCCCCTATGGCTGATGTTCCGCCATCCCTCCGCGAGCAGGCGGAGCGAGACGAGAGCGCCACCGTCGTCCGACAGCGGACGGCGGTGGCCGCGTCGACGGCGCCCACGGACTGTGTCCGACTGCCGCCTCGCATAGGGCCGGGCGGCCCATGTGCTTCGGGCCCGCCGTCGTGGCCTTCGACGGCAGGCCCGGAGCCGAACCACCGCCCCGCCTCGACGCGTGGCTGGTGACCGACGAGCAGGCGGAGCTGCGCGCCGACCTCCGAGCGATGGCCGCCCCGCACGGGCTCGTTCCGCACGCAGGCGACCTCGACCTGGAAAAGGTCGCGATCCGAGCCCACCCGGTCGTCCACACCGCGCATCCGGTCTGGGGCTATCGGATCGAGTCCGGCGCCCCGCCCGGTGCAGGGGGCGGACCGGTGTCGCTGAGCACGCTGCCGTCTGCGAGTCGGCGAGCGGGTGTGGCGGGCGGGCCCCTCCCCGGCGGGGGATCGGTCCTCGCCGACCCGGGCGAACACCCGGTCCCGCAAGGCCGGCACCGCGTCGATGGTGCGCTTGGCCCCCTTGAAGACGGTGCCCGCCCCCGAGTCGGCCACCGCTCGCGAACCGGTCGACGGTGCGGCGGGAGACTCCGACGGCGGCGAAGGCGTGGGCGCGCATCCGCTGCTCGACAACCGGGGTATCCACTGCGCGGTCCTTCTCCGGAAACCTCAGGGCGCCTCACGGGTTCGGGTCCTGGTGGTTCCGTGCGGGTGCCGGCTCGGGGTGTCGACCTTCTGCGGCCACCGCGCGGTGCCGAGGATGAGCGGGCGGGCGAACGGAGGCGCCTTGGGCAGTTCGCCGTGCTCGACGGACCCGACTTCGAAGCCGGCAGCCTCGATCGAATCGAGGGTCGGGCGGTTGCATTCACAGCAGACCAGCAGGCGGTTGAACCAGTTGAAGCGGTCCTGGGTACGGGCGAGCCGCGGGTCTCGGGAGCGTACGTGTTCGAGGAAGAGCAGCTGTCCGCCAGGGCGCAGTACTCGGCCGATCTGGCGCAGGGCGCGCGGCTGGTCGGCGACGCCGCACAGGACCAGGGTGGAGACGACGGTGTCGAAGCTGTCGTCCTCGAACGGGAGGTCCTCGGCCGGGGCGCGGAGCACGGTGGTGTGCGGTGCCGCTTCCCGGACGTGCCGTTCGAGTCGGCGGAGCATCGCGGCTTCGGGCTCGGTAGCGGTCAGGGAGACTACGTCGGGGCCGTACAGTTCGAGGTTGGCGCCGGTCCCGGCACCGATCTCCAGGACTTCACCGGTTGCTCGGGCGATCAGCCGGCGCCGCCGCTCGCGCAGCCCCGCCTCCTCGGCCCGGGCCATGGCACGGTCGTAGACCAGTGCGAAGAACGCCGTGTGGATGCTCATGGCTGCCTCGATTCCTCACCACCGGGCTCACCCGCCCGGTACACCTTCGACGCTACGGACCGGGGGCGGGTGTCGCGTGGGGCGGTTGCCCCATCTTTCGCGTCTTTCGCGGCGTCCTCACGCGGTGGCCGGCTCGGCCTGCGGCAGCAGGCCGTGCTCCAGGGCGAAGAGGCATGCGCCGGCGCGACTGGAGGTGTCGATCTTGGCGTAGATGTGCTCGACGTGGTTGCGGGCGGTCTTCGGGGAGATGACCAGGCGGCTCGCGATCTCCTTGTTGGACAGGCCGCGGGCCAGCAGCCGCAGCACGTCGACCTCGCGGCCGGTCAGACCGGCAGGTCCAGCGGTTCGACGGGGAACGCGATGCCCCGCCGCGGCGAGCACCGCCGCGACGGCCTCCGCGTCGAGTCGGCCGGCCGCGGCCTCGGCGCGCAGCTCGGCGGCGGCCTGCGGTGCGGTCAGCGCGTCCCGGTGCGGCCGTGGCTCGATCATGGAGCGGTAGGCGTCCGCCGTGCCGAGGATCCGCGCCTGCCGGGAGATGGCGGGCGCCGTGAGTCCGCGCGGATAGCCGGAGCCGTCGAGCCGCTCCCGGTGTTGCACGGCGATCGCCCCGAGCGGTGCCAGCGTCGGCGACTGGCAGAGCATGCGCTCCGTCAGGTAGGGCTGCAGGCGTACCCGTTCCCACTCGCCCGTGCCGAGCGGCCCGGGCTTGTCCCAGATCGCGTTCGACACGCCCAGGCGTCCCAGGCCGTGGAGCAGCGCGGCCCGGTGGAGTCGGGCCCGCTGCTCCACGGTCAGGCCCAGACCGGCGGCGGCCGCGTCCACCAGCTCGGCCACGGCCCGCGCATGTCCCAGGGTGTAGGGCGACTTCAGGTCGACGAAGTCCGCGACGGCCAGCAGCGCCTGCTCGAACTGCTCTCCGCCCAGCCACACCCGCAGCGCCGGTTCGGCGGCGATCACCGCCTCCCAGGTGTGCACCGCGTCCAGCTCGCCGAGCACCGTCTCGGCGTCCCGGCACAGCACGGCAGCGAGACGGGGATCGAACTGGGACCCGGCGCGCCGTCCGGCCAGCGCCGCGGCGGCCGCGGTGCCGCCCACGCGGTGCGCGACCTCGGTGAACTCGGCCAGCTGCGCCAGGCGCGACGCGATCGGTACGGCTTCGCCCTTGACCTCCCCGGGCCATCCGCGTCCGTCCCACTGCTCGTAGGAGGCGGCCACCGCGCGCCGGACGGAGTCCGGCAGTCCGAGTCGCCCGGCCAGCGAGGTGGCCAGGGCGGCATGGCCGCTGATCATCCGGTCCACCTCGTGGAAACCGCCCAGGGCGAACTCCAGCCCGACCCGCAACCGGTGCAGCGGCGGGTTGCCCGACCCGACCAGCCGCACCGCCGCGACGGCACCAGCCAGGCTGCGCTGCTCGTAGCGGTACTTGCCGGCCTTCAACGCGATGTCGTCACCGAACCACTTCGCCTGCTCGTGGGCATCCGAGTGGCAACCCACGTTCACCAAGAGTGCCGTGTAGTAGACGGCGACCCGCTCCTCGTCGTCCAGGCCGATCCGCTCGGCCAGGCGCAGGGCGATCAGGCACTGGCGCAGCACGTGCTCCATCGGCTGGCCGAAGCCGAGGTCGACGCCCAACGACAGCGCGGCGACCAGCTCGGCCAGCCGCAACCGCGGACCGGCGTCACTACCGCTCACACCACGACCCTACGCCGCCGTCGAGCGGGCCGCGGCGTGGCGCCCGGGTCCAGCCACGGCTTCCACGTCCACCACGACGGCACCTCTGCCCAGCCGGTCCTCGCCGCCACCGGCCGGAGCTCGAACTGCTGCGTCACCCGGATCGGCGGCCTGCACGGCGAGCCGAACCTGTGACGGTGGACTCGGCTGCGGCCCGGCACCGTTCATCGGCCGTCGAGACGACACGGGCACACGATCGCAGCCGACTTGACGGATCGTCAGATATTGACGCCGGCCGGCGCCGGCCTGCCCGCTTACGGCCTTCTGCAGCAGGCTTCAGCCTTCGGCCGACGGGAAGAGGCCGTTTTCGCAGGGGTCGTCCGTCCACGCGGGCCGAGTGCTACCAGTGGTCGGGGCCGTCGCAGTGGTCATGATGCCCGCCGTGGCCGTCATGCCCGTCGTCGTCATGCCCGTCGTGGCCGCCGTGCCCGTCGTCGTCATGCCCGTCGTGGCCGCCGTGCCCGTCGTCGTCATGCCCGTGGCGCTTGATCGTGGTGGGGTCGGTGGCGGTGTGGGTGGTGCTGTCACCTCCCCCGGTGACGGTAGCGATGTTGGTGACCCGCTCACGGGCGTGGCAGGAGACATCGACCTTCAGGGTGATGGGTGGGTAGCTCTGACCGGCAGGCAGGACGTCGCTGCGCGTACAGGTGAGGGCGGCCGGAATGCAGGTCCATCCCGCGCCGGTGATCCTCTCGGCCCGAAGACCTTCGGGAAGGCGGTCGTGGACGGTGACCGTGGTGCCATTGGTCGGGCTGGCCGTCGCGAGGTTACCCACCGTGATGGTGTAGACGCCGTCCTCGCCCTGGATGAAGGGGTCCGTGTGACTCTTGGCGATGGTCAGGCCGACTGGGATGACCGTAAACGCGAGGCCGGTGGTGCCGACACTGCCGGCTCTGACAGTGCTGCCGGGGCCCGTGGTGGTGCCACCGGGTTTGGTGAGGCCGATGGCGGTGAAAGGCTCGACCACCGGCGTCGTTGCGTCGCCGACCTGGGCGACGTAGGTGGGTTGAACCGTCGCCGTCCAGGCTGTGGCCAGGACGATCGCCAGGACGGCCAGCCCGGTCAGCGTGACCGCCCCCGCCCTCCGGGCCCGCATCCTCAGCCAGGATCGGAACATGCCGCCCGCACCTCCCGTGCCGCGGCTTGCTCCGGCCCGCCCTCTCCCGTGTCCGAACACCGACATCTCCGCTTCCAACCGTCGGGAACAAGCTGTGGATACTCATAGTGACTGGACCATTACGTGAAGCATCCGCACGGCCGGGGGCGGACGGGAGGTGTGCCGACGTCGGCACACCGGCGAGGATGGGGCCGGCGCAGAAGGAGCGGTGACGCGCTCGACGAGGACCGTCATACGTCGCTCACGAAGCAGATCAGCCGGCTGCGAGGGCGGGTCATGGTCGGAGTCGTCATCGACGGCGCCGGAGGAACCTGGAGAGCAGAAGGCAGAGAGCGGCAAGGGCGAGGGCTGAAAGCCAGGCGACCAACGAGGTGGGGAAGTCCCCCTGCAGGGCGACCGACACGGCGTCCGCTCCGACGCTGCCGGGAGTCGACGGGAAGGTGATGGTGGCGCGGGCGTTGTGCTGGACCAGGCCGCTTCCGAGCGTGAGCTCCCCGGCCCACGGGCCGTTCGGCAGTGTTGCGTCCACTGGGACGACCACCTCCCCGCGGTCGCCTGGAGCCAGTGTGGCGCCCGTCCTGGCGGTCGAGAACGGTCCGGCGTGCTGTCCGGCCGGCCCGGAGGGGAGGGACAGTGTCCCGCTGATGTCCAGGGCGCGACCCCCCGTGTTGTGGATCCGGGCGCGAACCTCTCCTCGCCCGTCGCCGGCTCGGGCCGGATAGAGCCGTTCGATCGTGAAGTCCGAGGGTGGCTCGTCACCGCGACCGACGTCGACGTACATGCGGACGCCCACCCTGCCCAGCACCGTCACAGTGTGCGAGCGATCCGTGGGGGCGCTCGTCTGCGCCCAGATGACGCCGTATCGCTCCCCGGCGACGGCGTCCCCGGGCACTCGGATGGTGGTGCGCACCCGCGCCGTTTCGGAGGCTGCCAGCTCAAGGTCCGTCGCATCGAACGACGTCCAGCCGGTCAGCTCGTCGGGGGTGCGCTCCGGCGCGAAGGTGAACTCACCCTTCGCGATGGTGGCTGCCGCGGCGTAGACGTCGACGTGCATCGGCATGGACGACTCGTTGGTGATCTCCACCCGCCGTTCGATGGTCGAGCCGGGTGCGAGGTGGTCGACGATGTAGGCGTGCGCTCTGGGATCGGCACGGCGGTTCTCCGGAGCGTCGAGCAGCTTGATGGCGATGCTCCTGCCCGCAGCCGGGTCCCGGGGGGAGGGTGCCCCGGGTGCCTGCCCCGCCGCCGGCATCACCCCCGCGGCCTGCACGAAGGCCAGCATCGGCAGGAGAACCCAGAACCGGCGCACACCCTTCATTCCGTCAGGCAACGGACTGGGTCAGCGTTCCGGTGTAGGTTCCGCCGACGGCGCCGGCGGGCACGTTCACGGCGACCGTCGGGTTCCAGCTCGCGGTGTTGTCTCCGACACCGGCGCTCCCGGTGAGCACCGTCTGCGCGGAGTTGCTCAGCGTCACGTTCGTCGGGGTGGCGGTGATGGTTCCGGTCGTCGTCACCGTCCCGACCGTGTAGGTGGCATCGGCGGCGGGAATGGTCGACGATCCGTTCGCGAAGTCCGTCTCCGCCGCGGTCACCGTCCAGGAGGCCGAGAGGAGGGCGCGGTCGTCGGTGACGGTACAGGGGCCGATCGGTGCGCTGATCGTGGTGCCGGGCGCTCCCGAGCCGAGGCTGGCGCCGGCCGGCACCGACAGCGTCAGTGCGCCGCTCGTGACGGTGAACGTGACCGTGGTGCTGGGGTCGCTGTCCGCGGTGGCGATGCCCGGCTGGACCAGGGCGAGAATGGCGGCTGCGGCCGCGACGGACAGGCTTCGTGTACGCATGATGGCTCCTGGAATCCCGCCAGAGGACGTTCTGGCTGACGGCGGACATGCCGATTGACGCGACCCAGACAATCCGGCGCGACCTGTTCACACAAGCCGACGCGCGCCGCGTTGCGCCACACGAATGGCGATATCTCTGCCGGAGCGAAGCCCGGCTCGCCTCGCCGACACCCCCAGACCGTCTGACGGCACGTCCGACGGTGAACCCGCACGCGGGTCACGACAGGATCCCCCGATCCTGCGTGTTCGAGCCTGAAACCCGATCTCTACTGTGTCCGTGCAGATAACCCGTCAGGGTGACCCCAGGCTGACGGGACTGGCTCCCCCGATCCTCGGGGCACGACCGAGGAAGTGGAGACCTCCCGGAAAGCCGCGAGAACGCGTAGCCCTTCGGCCGGTCGGCCACCTGGGCACCGGATTCGCGGCGGCCGGCGTCATGGTCGCGGTGTTCTTCACCTTCGCCCTGTCCGGTCCGGTCCGCTGCCACCCAAGGAGATGGGCATCGTCCTCGGCGTCGCCGTCCTCCTGGACGCCGCGCTGGTCCGCCTCGTCCTGCTCCCGGTCGTCCTCCGGCTGACCGGCCGGGCCGCCTGGCACACCCCGGCCCGGCTCGACCGGGTCCTGCCGAAGGTCACCTTCTCCCACGGCTGACCGACCGGACCGCCGGTGGCGGGAGCGCGGTTCAGTGCTCCCGCCACCGGCGGTCCCGGCGTGGCACGACGCGAGCGCGCAGGCAGTCGACACGCGGCCACCAGCGCGCAGGCTGTGGACGGCGCAGCTCGGCCGAACCGCATGTCCTCGCGGGCCGCTGCCGCCGCACTGCGGCGCAGCACCTGCGGGTGGACACGGGGCGGGCCGGGCCGGGGCTCCCGGCACGGCCCGATCACATGGCACCCGCTCGCCCGGTCAGCGGCGGCCGAAGAGCCTCGCCAGGAAGCCGCCGCCCTTGGCCGCGCTCCGGTCGCAGCTGCAGCGGTCGGCCTTGCGAACTCCGGCGAGCACCTGGTCGACGTGCATGCCGCACCCCGCGTAGGTGGCCTTGCCGCAGGTGCGGCACGTGGTACGTCGACACATGGATGAACTCCTCGCGATCACTCAGGAGAAGGGTGTCCCCTTCGCTTCCAATATACCTGGAGGGGTATTTTGGAGCCGGATGCACATCGCTCGGCGCTGCAGCCCGCACACGTCCCGCGCCGGCGCAGGACCGTCATCCCGCGCCCGGCGCCGAGCGCCGTCCCGTTGACGCCGCCCACGGTCAGCCCTTCCGCCTGAGTGGACCGTCATGGATCGCCGAGGGGCGGGCCGGCGTCGACCTGATCGCGGTCCTGGCCCTGGTCGGCACCCTGGCCGTGGGCGAGTACCTGGCGGGTGCCCTGATCGCCCTGATGCTGGCCACCGGCCGCGCCCTGGACGCCGCCGCCGAGCGCCGCGCCTCGCACGACCTGCGCGCCCTCCTGGAACACGCGCCGCGCTCCGCCCGCCGCCGCAGGGGCCCGGACGTGGCCGTCGTCCCCCTGACCGAAGTCCTCGTCGGCGACGTGCTGGTCGTCGGGCCCGGCGACGTGGTCCCGGTGGACGGCCTGGTCAGCGACGGCACGGCCGTACTCGACGAGTCCGTACTCACCGGCGAGTCCGAACAGCTGGAACGCGGCATCCAGGACACCGTGCGCAGCGGCGTCGTCAACGCCGGCGGCGTCTTCGAGATCACGGCGACCGCCACCGCCGAAGACAGCACCTACGCGGAGATCGTCCGCCTCGCCGAACAGGCCGGCGCGCAGCGGGCACCTACCGTGCGCCTCGCCGAGCGCTACGCCGCCTGGTTCCTGCCGCTGTCCCTCGTGCTCGCCGCCCTGGCCTGGGTGCTGAGCGGCTCCGCCACGCGCGCCGTGGCCGTCCTGGTGGTGGCGACGCCCTGCCCGCTGCTGCTGGCCGCACCGGTCGCCATCGTCTCCGGCCTGTCGCGCGCCGCACGACGAGGAGTCATCGTCCGCGACGGCGTGGCACTGGAGAACCTGGGCCGGGCCCGCACACTCGTGATCGACAAGACCGGCACCCTCACCGCCGGCCGCCCCCGCGTCCTCGAAGTCGCCGCCGCCCCCGGCCGCACCCCGGCCGAGGTGCTCCGCCTGGCGGCCTCACTCGACCAGGTCTCCACCCACATCCTCGCCCAGGCCATCCTCCACGAGGCACGCACCCGCGACCTGGCACTCTCCCTCCCCCGCGACACCACGGAAGAACCCGGGCGCGGCCCCGCCGGCACCGTCGACGACCACCGGCTCACCGTCGGAAAGACCGACCTCGCACCGGCGGCCCTCCCCGCCTGGGCACGGGCCGTCGACAACCGCGCGATCCTCGACGGGGCCGCCTGCGCCTGGCTCACCGTCGACGGCACCCTCGCCGGAGCCGTCCTGCTGCGCGACCCGCTGCGGCTCGACGCCCCGCACACCGTGCAACGCCTGCGCGAGGCCGGACTGACCCGACTGGTCATGCTCACCGGAGACCGCCCCGAGCCCGCCCGGGAAGTCGGCGTCGTCCTGGGCCTGGACGAGGTCAGATCCGGCCAGTCACCCGCCGACAAGGTCGCCGCCGTCCGCGCCGAATCCGCCCGGGCGATCACCCTCATGGTCGGCGACGGCGTCAACGACGCGCCGGCTCTGGCCGCCGCCGACATCGGCGTGGCGATGGGCGCACGAGGCTCCAGCGCCTCCTCCGAAGCCGCCGACATCGTCCTCACCACCGACCGCGTCGACCGCCTCTCCGAGGCCATGGAGATCGCCGTCCGGGCGCGCCGCATCGCCGTCCAGAGCGCCGCAGGAGGCATGGCCCTGTCGCTGCTCGCCATGGTCGCCGCCCTGTTCGGCCTGCTGCCGCCGGCCGTCGGCGCCCTCTTCCAGGAGGCCATCGACGTCGTGGTGATCCTCAACGCACTGCGCGCCCTGCTGCCCGCCCGCGGAGCCCGGCCGCCGCTCGAACCCGACACCGAAGACCTCATCCACCGCTTCGCCGCCGAACACGAGGACCTCCGCGACACCCTCGACCTCATCCGCGACGCGGCCGGGCTGCTCAGCACCGAACACGGCCCGCGGGCCCTCGCCGCCGTCCGGGAGGTCAACCGACTCCTCACCGAGCGCCTGCTCCCGCACGAACACGCCGAGGAGCACCAGCTCTACCCCGCCCTGACCCGCCGCCTCGGCGGCCCCGAAGCCACCGAGACCATGAGCCGCGCCCACACCGAGATCGACCGCCTCGCCCGCCGCATCACCACCCACCTCGACCTCGCCGCCGAACAGGGCTCGCTGCAGCCCGAGCAGATCGACGACCTCACCGCCTGCCTGTACGGACTCCACGCCGTCCTGCGCCTGCACTTCCGGCAGGAAGAGGAGAGCTACTTCTCCCTCGTTCCGTGAAAGGTGGTCGCAGCGGCAGACGGTGGCGGCCGGACGCTGCGGGCCGGGCGGGGTCGGTCCCATCAGGTACCCGTGGATTCCTCGGCGGGCCCAAGGCGGGTTCGGCCAGGGACCGCTGGGCTGGCGCCGCGCCCTGCGCCACGGTCGACGCCCCCTCCGGGTCGCGCCGACACCACCGGACCCGCCCGGAAGCCCCGACACCCCCACCACCTGGAGGTCTTCGAGGTGATCGAGCCCGACCGCCGTCAACGACGCTCATGGTCACTACACCTGGTGCACCGTGACCCCGGTGGGTAGCTGGAAGCGCGGGTCACGCTGGCCCCCGCTCAGGAACTGCCGGAAGGCGGTACCGGGTTGGGCCCACAGGACGGCGGTGACGTGCGGGTTCGCCATGAGCGTCGGGCATTCCACGCGCTGCCAGGTGTTCCCCCGCCGTACGGCGTCGCCGAAGACGATCCGGATCTCGCCGCGGGCCGCTTCGGAGAATCCCACCGAAGCGTTCCGCCAGAAGGCGGCGGCCCGCTCGGAGTAGTCGGAGTAGTACGGGGTCGGCAGGCCGAGGTCCTCGATCAGCATCATCATCGTCCGGCCGCCGTGCCGTTCGGCCGTGGCCTTCGCCGACGCCTCGACCGGCCTCCCCAGGTAGGTGCCGCAGTAGTACCACAGGGCGGTGGGGCCGCTCCTCCTGGTGGCGTCGCGCATCTGCGCCCTCGTCACCCATCGGGAGACGTCGTCCGTCTGGCCGGGCAGGACGACGCCGCCGCCGTTGGTCGGTGCCCGGTCCTCGTAGGGCACCCACTCCCCGAGCGGTTCGGCCCTGATGCTCCCGGCGAGAGCGGGCTCACGTGTCCGGGGCGGGCCGAGCAACATTCGGGGTCCTCTCTGTGGGGCTGCACGCCGAAGGCCGGACCACCCACGCCGCGGGGCCCGTCGGACCGGGAGCCTAGACCGGAACGGCACGACCGGTGCCGCACCGGGCCCCGACGCCACCACACCGGGCCGCTGCCGCTGCAACGGTTGCACGGATGCGTGCCATCGCTGCGCCGGCGCAGGGCGCCGATCAGCCCGCGGCACCGCCGGCATCGCCCTGCACCAGCAGGGCCCGGGCGGCGCCGACGGAGTCGGACAGGGTGTGGTGGATCGTCAACTCCGGCCGAGCTAGGGAGAGTTGAATTTCCACATCGCGCCGGCGCAGATAGTTCCGGTCGACACCCACCGCGATCGGGGTACCTCGTCCGGCGTGCATCCCGAGCTCGTACAGCGCGATCGGCTGCACGCTGTCGACGCTCCGGGGGAACCAGAACAGCACGACCGCGGCCCGGTGCAGGTGCCGGTACTCCCAGGCGATCTGGTCGGCCACCGGGATCGGCGAAGTCGCTGAACTCCGGCGGGGATTGAGCACCGCGACCTCGTCATCGCCGAACATCCGGGCCGCCGTGGCCTGCCAGTCGGGGCACCCGGTGATGCCCCCCGCCAGGAACACCGCGGGCCGGCCGCCGGGGTGGTACTCGGCCGGGGCCTCGAAGTATTCCATCAGTTGCTCCCACACGGGTCGGGCCGGGCCGGAAGCGGCCCGGGCGGCCCATTGTCCGGCCGAGGAGAGGGGGCGTCCAGGGCGGCGGGACGGTCCGCCGCCGACCGCGGAGCGGATCGGTGGAACCGTCCCGGCCCCGTCGTGCACGCTTCGGGGAAACCGTCGGGAGTTCCTTGTGCCCTCCTGACCGAGGCCCATAGCTTCGAGACGTCTCAGCGAGAGACGAAGCATCCCGGTGGAGGCCGGTCGATTTCCCCCCGACCGATCTACTCCGGATCCCGCCCGGAATCCCGGGAACCCGGCATCTTGGAGGAATCATGAGCGACACCCAGAACACCACCCCGGAGACCGCCGCCGACGACTTCGCGGCCGAGATCGGCGACGAGGACCTGGAGGCCATCTCGGGTGGCCTTGAGCGCATCTGACGTCCACTCCTCGGCCGGGGGCCGGCGATCCTCGCCGGCCCCCGGCCGGTCGTCCGTACGGAGGCCCGCGTTGAATCTGCCCAGCGACCTTGCGCACGCAGCCGAGCGGCTTCGCGAGCGCATCACGCGCAAGGCGTCGTCCCGCTGGTTCCTGGAGAAACGCCAGGAGATCGAGGACCTGGCGCCGTACGACCCGGACCGGGGGCGCGAACGTCTCGACCACCTGCTGGCCGTCGCCGTGGAACGGGCGCCGTACTACGCCGCCCTTCGCTCCCGCGAGCGGCCGTGCCTGCGCGACTTCCCGCGGGTCCACAAGAGCGACCTGCGCGAGCGCTTCCTCGACTTCGTCACCCGCGACGCGACCGGCCGGATGGCCCCCGGTGCGTTCTTCCTGTCCCAGACCAGCGGCAGCACCGGACAGCCCGTCACCCTGTTGTCCACCGCGGAGACCGGCGGGCTGCTGACCAACGTCGTCCGCGAGCGGTTCAGCGCCTTCCTCGGCCTGCCCGACACCGGCACCGTGCTCAACCTGGGGCTGCTGTTCCCCGGCACCCGCCTGCTGGAACCGGTGATGCTGCCCCGACCCTACGTCAAGTGCAACCTGCGCGGGTACGACCCCGACGACCCCGGAATCGTCGCCGACTACGAGGCCGTGGTCGGCCGTCTCCCCGTCGACCAGATCACCGGTTCCTCCAGCCGGGTCATCGCCCTGGCCCGGTACTGCCTGGACCGCGGCATCGCCCTGCGCCCGCGGGGAGTCGTCGCCACCTACGAGCAGATGCCCGACAGCGGCCGCCGGCTGGCCGAGGAGGCCTTCGGCTGCCCGGTGACCATGCTGTACGCGACCGCGGAGACCGGCTACGCGGCCTTCGAGTGCGGGCGGCGGCGCCTGCACTTCCAGGACGACTTCGTGCTGCCCGAGATCGATCCCGCCGACGGCCGGGAGGTCGGCGAGATCGTCCTGACCTCCCTGGTGTCCACGCCCATGCCGGTCATCCGCTACGTCACCGGTGACCTCGCTCCCCGCCCGACCACCTGTGACTGCGGCCTGCCCGGCACCGTCACCGAAGGGCTCGTGGGCCGCGCCCGCTGCAGCCTGGTCGGCCGGGACGGGGCCGTCTACTCGCCGTACGCGCTGCTCGCCTCGCTCGCCGCCGCCGGACTCCCCGACTACCAGGTCGTCCAGGACGAACCGGGCACGCTCGGCCTCGTCACCGCCGGCCCCGCGGAACCGGCCGCCGCCTGCGTCCGTGACCTCAACACCCGGCTCGCCGCGACCTTCGGGCCGCACCAGGGCTTCCGGCTGCGTCACCGCCCGGATCAGGCGTTCCGCTTCACCCCGGGCGGCAAACGCAACCCGGTGGTCCAGCTCCTGCCGCTGCCGGACGGCCCCGAACGCTCGGGCTACCTGTGACGGTCCGCGACCAGCTCGACCACCACCGCCACGTCGACCACCTCGGCCCCAGGGCCGAGGTGGTCGACGACTCGGTGCCCCGCGAGACCGAGTGGCTGACCAAGAACGACGGGATCGTCCTGCCCGGTCAGACGAACGATGCCGCCCGCTGGGTGACGCGGGAACAGATCCGGAGCGCCGCCGAGGGCCGTGACCCCGCCGCGCTCTGGTACTACAGCGGCACCTGCCGGGGACGGTCGGTCGAGGAGGCCACCAAGGCCACCGCCGGGAAGTACGGCGGGGAGACCATGATGATGCTGATCGAGGGCCTCGGCATGCCCACCCCGTTCTACTCCGACTACTCGGACCGGGCCGAGGCCTTCTGGCGGGACGCCTCGGCCGGCTTCTCCGAGGCCGCCCGGGGCGAGGTGCGCGTCGTCTTCGGCGACACCGTCCGGAGGACGGGCAACTGGCACCGCGTGGAATGCCCGACACTCGTCGCCAACCCCCGCGTCACCACCCTCCTCTGGGCCCGTCCCGGCACCCTCTTCCGTCCCCTGCCGGCCACCTGGCGCACCGAGCCCCGGGACCGCCTGCCCCCCGGTGTCGTCCTGCGGTGACGCCGGGTGCCCCGGCATCACTCCGTACCGAGGCCGCGACCCGGCGTCACCCTCCACCGATGCCGAGTGCCCGCGACCCCGGTGCCGGGGTCGCGGGCACAGGGGGCTCACACGTACGGCGGGTAGGTCGGCTGACCCCCGTCGCCGCCCCCGATGGCGTCCAGGTCCCCGTCGCTGATCTCCTCGTCGACCTCCGTGCCCGCCGCGGCGGCGTCCTCGGCGTCGGTGTTCCGGAAGGTGTCGTCCTTCATGGTGTACTCCTCTGGTGGTGTTTCGCGGGTGTGCCTGACAGTGGTCAACTGACAGCTGTGGGGACCTCGTTGTAGCCGATGACCTGGGCCTTCGACCCCGAGGCCGCGGTCGGGACGTACGTCAGGAAGGTCTGCAGCCGACTGATGGTGAACCGGCTCGCCGTCGCGCCGCCGGGTTTGCCCAACTGCGCGGCGTCGCTGCTCTTCGGGCCCAGGGAGACGGTGCCGTCGGCCTGGACCGGGGTCAGTGTGTCGGTGACGACGTCGGCGGTGAACACGAGCACACCGCCGTCCTCGGTCCGCAGGGCGTAGCTCTCGGGGAGCGTCCGGGTCAGCGCCCGGGACAGGGTCGTACCGCGGCCGCTGAGGGCCTTCGTCCCCGCGGCGAACCCACTGGAGAGGTTGTCGTCCAGCGGCGCGCTGTAGGCGAACCTGTCCTTGCCCACGAGGTTCTGCTGGTAGTGGGCGAGGATCTCGCTGCCCAGGGTCCCCGGGGGGATCAGCAGGCCGTCCGGGCTCGTGACGGCGGTGGCGGTGCCCGCGGCGTCGACGGCGACCTTCGGCACCGGCCCGCCGGCCGTGAGCGAGTACGCGGCGAGGTAGGGCGCTCCGGGCCCCGCCTGCACGAAGACGCGGTACGTCGGGCCGGGGAACGGCATGCCGCCCTGCGCCCGGCTGGACACGGCCAGGAACCAGCGGGGGTAGGCCGAATCCGCCGGGGCGTGGACGGTGATGCCCTGGTCGCTGATCGGGGCGACCGACTGGTTCAGCTCCTTGCTGATGCGCATCCAGGCGACGTCGGCGCTGAGCAACGGTTCGGTCTCGATGCCGGGCAGGCCCGCGCTGTCGAGGGCCCCGTTGACCCGGTTGTTCTCGTCGTCATAGCGGCTGACCGCCGCCACCGCGTCCGCCCGGGAGACGCCCGTCTCCGGGGCCGTCGCTTGTACGCCGGTGGCGCCGCCCCGCACCGAGCCGCAGCCGGCCGTCCCTCCGAGCGCCAGCAGGACGGTGGCCGCGGCGGCCCGCAGCCGGAGTCCCCTCCTCCTGTGGTTCATGTCATCGCTCCTTCTGATTCGTGCATCTGCCTGCGCACCAACTGGTGGAAGAGGCTCGTGGGGTCGCCGAGGAGCTCGGAGGGCGGAGCGCACTCGGCGACCCGGCCCTCGGCGAGGACGACGACCTTGTCGGCGTCGAGGACGGTGGAGAGCCGGTGTGCGATGACGACCCGGGTCGCGTTCAGCCGCTGGGTGCTCTCGGTGACGATCCGCTGGGTCTCGTTGTCCAGCGCGCTGGTGGCCTCGTCGAAGAACAGGATCCTGGGGCGGCGGATCATGGCGTGCGCGATGGCGAGGCGCTGCCGCTGGCCGCCGGAGAAGGTGCCGCTGTCGCTCACCATCGTGTGCATCCCCATGGGCATGGCGCGGATGTCCGCGGCGATGCCCGCCAGTTCGGCGGCCGCCCACGCGTCGTCGTGGCTGTAGTTCAGCGTTCCGGTGATGGCCTGGAAGACGGTGCCGGCGAACGGCTTCGTCTGCTGCAGGACGACGCCGCACTGCCGGCGCACCGCGGCGCTGTCCAGGGTGGCCAGGTCCTGGCCGTCGTACAGGACGTTGCCGCTGAAGGGGGTCTCGAAGCCGAGCAGCAGTCGCAGCAGGGTGGACTTGCCACACCCGCTGGGGCCGACGATCGCCACGAACTCACCCGGCCGCATGCTCAGGGACACGTTGTCGAGCACCGGCGGGCTGTTCTCGTCGTAGCGGAACGTCACCCGGTTCACCTCGATCTCCCCGGTCAGGTCGCCCGGCACCGTGTGCGTCTCCGAGACCTCCGGCAGCTCGGCGAGCAGCGGCTTCATCCGCTTGAACATGGGGATCACGGCGAAGGCCGAGGAGAGGGAGTTGGTGACCTGCATGACGGCCGCGAGGACGATGCCCAGGGCCGCGTTGAAGGACAGGAACCTGGTCATCGACAGCTCCCCCCGTGCCGGCCCGCTGATGACCGCGAAGGTGAGCAGCACGCAGATGAGCGGGTAGACGGCGTTGAACGTGGCTGCCGCGTTCTGGTACCGGCCGATGCGCTTCTGGAGCTCCTTCTGCTGCGCGAACTCGTTGGCCCAGGCTGCGAAGGCGCGGTTCTCGGCACCCGCCACCCGCAGCTTGGGGAGTCCCCGCAGCCGCTGGTACACCCGGTTCGCGAGTTTGTGCTCCAGGTCCAGCGACTGGGTCTGCCAGGTCATCTGCCGCGCGCCCAGCACGAGGAAGAACACCACGGCGACCAGGACGTACAGCCCGGTCAGCAGGGCCAGCGGCACGCTGAACCAGAACATCACGGCGAGGTTCACCACCGCGACGACGCTGGAGTAGAGCACCACGTAGCTCACGTTCATCAGCACCGTGCGGATGTTCTTCACCCCCAGGGCCGCGCCGGCCAGCTCACCCGTGGAGTACCGGCGGAAGAACGGGGCCGGCAGGCGCAGCAGCCGGTCCCAGACGGCGGCCTGCAGGGTGGCCTCGAAACGGCCCCCGACGCGCAGCAGCGCCAGGTTCTCCAGCACCGCGAAGACGGCCGACGCGAGGGCGGCCACCAGCGTCAGGACGCACACCTGCACGATGAGGTCCGTCTCGGCGTAGGGGACGAAGGTCCCCAGGACCAGCCCGGTGCTGACGGGCACCACGGCGCCCACGGCCACCGCGACCAGGGTGAAGGCGATCAGGTTGCGGATGTCCCGCCCGCTGCCCTTCAGGCCGAAGAGGACGAGCCGTCCCGTGCCGACCGGCCGCTCGGGCAGGGGAGGGTAGAACAGCACCCCCGTGTCGTCGAACTCCCCCGCCGTCCGGTCCCGCACCGGGTCCTGCTCGCCGGTGACCGGGTCCCACGCCACGTACCGTCCGCGCCTCCAGACGAAGGCCACCGGCTCGCCGGAGGCGGCGCGGCGCCCGACGAACGGGCCGATGTTGGTACGCCACCAGCGTGCGCCCAGGTCCACTGCGCGGATGCGGAAGCGCGAGCGCACCGCGATCGCCTCGATCGGGCCGGTCTTGCCGGCGGCCGCCGAGCCGCGCGCGGGCAGGATGGCGATGCCCAGTTCGTCGGCCACGATCCGGCAGACCGCCTCGGTGGGGTCCTCGGCGTGGACGGGGCCGCTGCGCGAGACGTGCTCGGCCGGCTGGAGCACGGCCGTCAGGACCCGGTTGGCCTTGTCGGCGAGCGCGTCCTCCATCTCGCGCACGGCCCGGATCCGAGACTCGGCCTGCTCCCCGTCGGCGGCGATGACCCGGTCGGCCATCCGCATCAGGCGCCCGCTCACCTCGGCCAGGCGGTCCCGCCACCGGCTGCCGGCCAGCAGGTCGCCGGTCGCGCAGGTGGTGAACGAGGCCGTCGGATCGCCCTGGACGGTGCTGCCCCCGGTGACCACGAAGGTGTCGCCGCGGGAGAGCCGTTCGCCGCTGTCGGGCGTTCCGACCCGGAGGCGGCCGGCCAGGACCTCGATCCAGAGCAAGTCCCCGGCCGCACGGCCGCTTTCCCCGTCGGCCAGTTCGCCCCGGCCTCCGGCGCCCAGGAGCAGGTGCTCACGGGAGCCCGGCGGCTCGGTGACGAAGCCTAGGAGACCGTCGAGCCCGGCGTCGATCCCCCGGGCGAGGGCGGCACGCCGGGCTGCAGGCTCGCAGGCGTGCCCGGAGCCGGTGCAGGCGTGCCCGGAGCCGGTGCAGGCGTGCCCGGAGCCGGTGCAGGCGGGCAGGAGGCCGGCCAGGTCAGCCGCGTCCAGGCGCAGGACGCGGGCGCCCAGGACGGGCCGCAGGACCGGCACGCCGGTGGCGCCCGCCGGGGGCGCGGCGAGGACGGAACCCGCGGTGAAGCGGTTGACGTAGTGCCACGGACCGCCCTCGACGGCCTCCACGACGAAGAGGTCGACGGCTCCCTCGGTCACCACCCACAGCGTGTCCCCGTCCGTCAGCCGGACGTGTCCCTCACCGAAGTCGACCTCGGTCCCGGTCCCGGCCGGCGGTCGCCAGGCCGGGACCGCCTCGGTTGCCGGGGCAGTCGCCGCAGCCGGGGCGACCGGGGCGACCGGGGCGACCGGGGCGACCGGCCCGGAGGATGTCGTGCTCATGCGTCAGTGCTCCCTGATGAGCTGGGCGTAGGCGCCGCCGGCCGCGGACAGGGCCTCGTGCGTCCCCCGCTCGACCACGTCGCCCCGGCTCAGCACCACGATCTCGTCGCTGTCGCGGATGGTGCTCAGCCGGTGGGCCACGACGACCGTGGCGCAGCCGTGGCGGCGGATGTTGTTCATGATCAGGAGTTCCGTCTCGGCGTCCAGGGCGCTGGTCGCCTCGTCCAGGACGAGCAGCCGCGGCTTGCGGACGAGCGCCCGGGCGATCTCCAGCCGCTGGCGCTGTCCGCCCGAGAAGTTGCGGCCGTCCTCCTCCACGTGGGCGTAGATGCCGCCCGGGCGCGAGGACACCACGTCGTACACCGCGGCGTCGCGGAGCGCGGCGATGACCTGGTCGTCCGAGATGGAGGAGTCCCAGAGCGTGATGTTGTCCCGCACCGTCCCCTCGAACAGGAACACGTCCTGGTCGACGAAGCCCACCGAGGCGCTGAGCACCTCCGGCGCGATGCTCTCGCGCGGGCGGCCGTCGATGTCCACCGAGCCCTCCCAGGGCCGGTAGAGGCCGGAGATCAGGCGCACCGCGGTGGACTTGCCACTCCCCGAGCCGCCGACCAGCGCGACCTGGCGTCCGGGGCCCACCGCGAAGGAGAACTCGCTGACCAGCGGGGCGTCCAGCGGGCTGTAGCCGAAGGTGACCCGGTCGAAGGTCAGGTTGCCCGCGAGACGCCCGGCCGGGCCGTCGGAGGCCTCCGGCCCTTCCTCCGGGTGGTAGTTCTCCACGTCGCGCAGCCGGGACACCTGGACGGCGAAGTCCTGGACCCGCTGAGCCACCGCGATCAGCTGCGCGATGGGACTGACGAACGCCGACACCAGGGCCTGGAAGGCGACGAGCAGACCGACGGTCAGGTCTCCCCGCACGGCCTCCAGGCCGCCGATCAGCAGCAGCAGCGAGGTGGTGACGGACGCCAGCGTGGGCGCGACCACCGCCATGACGGCACTCGGCACGCCGACCTTCTGCTGCCCGGTGACGACGGCGGACTGTTCCTTGGCCCAGCGCCGGAAGAAGGTGTTCTCGCCGCCGGTGGCCTTCATCGTCTCGATGAGCTGCAGGCCGCTGTACGAGGTGTTCAACAGCTGCGCCTCGTCCGTGGCCACCCGGCTGACCCCGCCGGCCCTGATCCGGGCCACCGTGCGCAGGGCCACGATGTTGAGCAGGGACAGCGACACGCTCAGTACCGTCAGCCAGGGGTCGTAGGCCCACAGCAGGCAGGCGTACAGCACCACGACCAGCGCGTTGACCAGCATGCTCGACAGGTCGCCGGACAGGGTCACGGCGACCTGGTCGTTGGACTGCACGCGGCTGCTGATGTCCGCCGGACTCCGCTGGACGAAGAAGTTGATGGGCAGTCTGAACACGTGCCGCAGGAAGCGGCTGCTGTTGATCGTCGCGTTGGAGATCCGCAGCCGCAGCAGGAAGGTCTGGCGCAGGAAGGTGAGCACGCCCGTCACCAGGACGGTCGCCGCCATCAGGCCGAAGAACGACGTCAGGAACGAGCGGTCGCCGCCGAGCAGGATGGAGTTGACGAACGCCCGGGTGAGCGCCGGGTACGCCACGCCGACCACCGCGAGCAGCACGCTGACGTAGGTGCTCAGGGCGAGCAGCCCCCAGCTCCCGCGCAGCCGGGTCGGCATGCTCGCGAGGAAGCCGGGCCGCCGGCCTCCGGGGCGGAACCCCTCGCCCGGCGACATGGTGAGCACCACGCCGGTGAAGCTCTCGTTGAAGTCCGCGAGGTTGACGACCCGCGGACCGCTGCCGGGGTCGTTGAGGTGGACCACGTCCTGGCCCAGGCGTCGGCCGAAGCCGTTGAGGACCACGAAGTGGTTGAACTCCCAGAACAGGATCGCCGGGGGCGCCAGCTTCGCCAGCGCCTCGGTGTCCATCCGCCGTCCGGTCGCCGTCAGGCCGTAACTGCGGGCCGCCTTGAGGACGTTGGAGGCCTTCGAGCCGTCCCGCGAGACGCCGCAGGCTACCCGCAGCTCCTCCAGCGGCACGTAGCGCTTGTAGTGGGCGAGGATCATGGCGAGGCTCGCGGCCCCGCACTCCAGCGCCTCCATCTGGAACACCATCGGGGGCTTGGCGCGACGGGCCGGACGGCGCCTCGGCCGGATCCTCGTCCGCGGAGTTCCGTCGGTGGTGGTGAGTTCGGACATCTACGACAACACCCAGCTAATCGGTCTGACCGATGGCAAGTGCACGGAAGCGCTCACCAGCGTGCGGGAATCAATCAGGTACGGCGGGCCGGATCGGGTGGACCACTGGAACCCGCTCGTGGTGCCGGGTTCCGTCAGCAGCCGCACGACCACTTGCATCGGCTGGCCCTGGCCGGAGAACTGGCCGGCCAGCTGGGCGTCGCCCAGGAAGGCGGCGATCTGCTTCTGGGTCTGCGAGAACTGGCTGACCGACTGGACGACGCCGCGCAGCACCCCGTACTCCTGGGCCGGGGCGGACCGCAGGTCGAGGTCCACGGTGCTCCCCTCGGCGATGAGCCCGGCACTGCTCGTCGGTGCGTACAGCACCGCGATCAGGGGATCGGCCGGCCCGCTGACGCGCTCGACCACGGCGAGATTGGTGCCGGCCGTGACCACCTGGCCGACCTGCGCCAGGATCGCCGTGGTGCGTCCGCCGCTGAAGGCGCGGACGGTCTGCTGGGTCGAGTCGACCTGGACGGTGAACAGCGGGGCCTGCGCCGGGAAGGTGGTGCCCTGCTGGGCGAAGACGCCGGTGATCTGCCCGGAGACGGGACTGTCCAGGGTGTAACTGCCCTGCCCGTAGGTGAGGATGCCGGGCACGGTCACCTGGCGCGGTATCGCCCCGGTGAACGCCCAGAGCGAGCCGAGGGCGACGAGCACCGTGACCATGAGCAGCGCGACCAGGCTGCGCGGCTTGGCCAGCGTGGCCGCTGTGCCGAGGTCGGTGGTGGACTGGAGCTTGGCGAGTGCCTGCTCACGGAACTGCACGGTTGAGCTTCCTTCCTGCGGTCGGGGCGCCGCCCGCCGGTCAGACGGCCTGGAGGGTGGCGGCCGCCGAGTACGCCCCGCCAAGCGCCTTCTCCGTGCGCAGGAGCGCCTGGACCACGTCGCCCGCCGTGGCGGTCAGGTCCTCCCGCACCGGGAGGCCCGGACGGATCAGCCGCAGCTGGGCCCGCAGATCCTCGCGGCGCACGTAGCCGGGCTCGGCGCCGACCGCGATGGTCTTGAACGTCCCAGCGGCGACGCCGAGTTCGTAGAGCGCGATCGGCTGCTCGGGCGCCTTCTCGTTGCCCCGGGGGAACCAGAAGAGGACCACGTCGCAGGAGCGGAGGGCGTCGTGCTCCCAGCGCACCAGCTCCTGGCTGAACGCACGGCCGGGGACGACCCGGCTCGGACTGAACACCGTGACCGGGCGGTCGGCCCCCGCCCGGCGCCACTGGCCGGCGAGCGACTCGATCGCCTCCTGCCGCCAGTCGGGGCAGTTGCGCATGCCGCCGGCCAGGAACACCGTCAGCTCCTCGGGTGCGGAGGGGAACTCCTCCAGCGATCCCACGACCCGGAGGGTCGGTCCGTTCACGGCACATTCTCCTCTTCGGGACGGAAGGGCGGTCGGTGGCCGTCGCGCTGCTTCGCCGTCGCAGCACTTCGCTGCTGCCCCGTCACGCCGCCACGATATGACGGTCCGTCACAGGTGGTACGGGGAAGTGATTCGGACGGAACCCGCGGCTCCGCTCGGTGGTGGTGCAGACGCTATTTCCGGGCTCCGGCACCCGGCAAGCCTTCCGCGGAAGTGCCACCAAGGCGCGCAGGGCAGCGCTCCACCATGACAGCGATCCGTGTCATCGAGCGCTCTCCACCGGCGTCCGGCGGTGTTCCGTGAGGCCCAGGCGGTCCCGGAACGTGCCGGGCCCGTACTCCTCGGGGAGGGCCCCGCGGGACCGGAGCTCGGGAACCACGTGCTCCACGAAGTCGTCCAGCCCGCCGGGTGCCCGGTCCGGGACGATGATGTACCCGTCGCAGCCGCCGGCCCCGACGTGCTCGATCATCTCGGTCGCGATGTCGGACGGCGTGCCCGCCAGCGGCTTCGTGTAAGTGATCAGCGCGACGAGCTGCCGGATCGACAGCTTCCTGGACTCCGCGACCTGCCGCAGGAACGCCACCCGCTCCGCCCTCCGCCGTGCGTCCATGCCGCTCGGCCGTCCGCTGACGAACGCCCCTCCGTCCGGGTCCGGGTCGACGCCGGGCAGCGGTCCGTCCGGGTCATGGGCGGACAGGTCGCACCCCCAGAGCCCCTCCAGGTGGTGGATGGCCAACTGCGGCGTCACGATGTCCAGCTGCCGTGCCCGCGCCCGCTCCTCGGCGTCCGCCCGGGACCGCCCGACCGCGTAGGTGATCGCCGGCATGATCCTCAACTGCCTCGGGGCACGCCCGTGGCGCGCCAGCCTTCCCTTGAGGTCGGCGTAGAACTCAAGGCCCGCGCGGCCCCGCTTCCTGCTGTAGACGAGCTCGGCGTGGGCGGCTGCGAACTCCCTCCCCTGCTCGGAGTCCCCCGCCTGAACCAGGACCGGCTCGACGCCCTCGTAGGCGGTGTCGGCCGCTCCCCCGGCCCGGAAGTGGTTTCCCTCGTGGGCCAGCGGCCCGGTGCCGAAGGACCCGCCGGAGCGCCAGAACGCCCGGCACAGCGCGACGAACTCCGCGGCCCGCTCGTAGCGTTCGGCGTGCGGGAGGAAGCCGCCGCGCCGGAAGTTCTCGCCGACCCAGGCGTCCGGCGTGGTCACCACATTCCAGCCCAGCCTCCCGCCCGAGAGGTGGTTGACGGTGGCGAGCTGACGGGCCAGGTCGTAGGGCTCGTTGAAGGTGGTGTTGACGGTGGCGACCAGGCCCAGGTCCTCGGTGACGGCCGCGACAGCCGAGAGGATCGTCAGCAGGTCGTGCCGGCCGGCCACTCCGACCTCTGTCACCTCGCCGCCGCGCTCGGGCAGACGGAGGTCGTCGGCGAGCAGCAGGTAGTCGAACCCGCCGCGCTCGGCGGTCCGGGCCAGCCGGGCGATCGCGGCGAAGTCGATCTGGCTGCCGGGGCGGCCGCCCTGCCACACCGTCGTACTGGGGTTGACCGGGAAGAGAACGCCCAGGTGGAGTCGGCGCGGTTCAGGGTTCACTGAGGGCTTCCTAAGATGGTGACGGGCCCGGCGGACCCGGTCGTTCCGCGCTCCGGGCCGATCCGCGCGGACGGAGTGACGTGGTTCCCCTACGGGACCAGACTGTTGGGCGCCCGGTGCGGCAGCCCCAGGTGCTCGCGGAAGCTGCGGCACTCCTCGCGCCAGGGGGTGACGAGCCCGCGCCTGCGCAGTTCGGGGACGGCTTCGTCCACGAAGCGGGCCAGTTCCGTGCCCACCTCGGCGAACACCAGACGGAACCCGTCCACCGGGCCCGTCTCCGCGTGCCGCTGAAGGAAGTCCGCGAACTCGCCGACGCCGCCGGTCTCGAACGCGCTTCCGGTCCCCCACGCCCACCGGCCGGCCGGCAGCCCGCGGCGGTCCACGAACAGGTCCGCGATCGTCCTGGTTCCGCTCCTGAGCCGTGGACGGGCGCCGGCGAGCCGTTCGAGGCGGCCGAAGACCAGGTCCGCGCGGGCGGCGAGCGCCAGTTCCTGCTCCGAGGTGATCCGCACGGCAGTCACCGGGTGTCCCTGCGGCGGTCGCGGGACTATTCCCGGGCCCTTCACCCGGAAGTACCGGCCCTTGTGGTTCACGGCACGGATCTTGGTGCGGTCCAGGAAGCGCCCGGTGGCGGCGTCCCGGATCTCCGCCCCGTCCTCCCAGCTGTCCCAGAGCAGCGCGACCACCTCGGTGAACTCGGCGGCCTCCTCGCACAGTTCGGAGAGGTCCCGGTCCGGGCGCTCACCGAGGAGCCGGGCCTCCTCCGCGCCCCCGGCCACCCGCACGCACCAGCCCGCCCGTCCGGCGCTGACGTGGTCCAGCGTCGCCAGGGCCTTCGACACGTGGAAAGGTTCGAGACCGGTCACGGTCGCCGTGGCGACGAGCCCGATCGAGGTCGTCCGCGGGGCGACGTGGGCGAGCGCGGTCACCGGGTTCAACCGGCTCTGGGCGGCCCCCCGGACGGGCACGGAGACCGCCGGGGGCGTGAGGGCCTCGTCGAGCGTCACGAAGTCCAAGGATCCCCGCTCGGCCAGTCCCGCGGCACGCACGCAGCCGGACACGGCGGACCGCACGGATTCCGGCTCGCCGATCTCCACACCCAGGAACACGCGCAACTCCAAGTTTCACGTACGTCCGCCGACGAACCGGGCGGCGCCCGCCCGATGAATGCGGAACGCGGCGTGAAGAATCCCGGGCCGACCGCCTTTTCGCGCCACCCTAGTGCGGCCGTCCGGAGGCCGCACTAGGGTG